>NZ_JBICCO010000111.1:0-20428 GCF_043119405.1 Achromobacter sp. 413638 | reverse complement strand
TCTTTGTTGTATTATAAATGTGGCCGGGGGGCCCCCCCCCCCCCCCGCCGCCGCCCCGAGAGGCCGGCGGCCGAGACAGTCGCGGACGCCTCGTAGCGGGCGCCCGCCATCGGAATCCTGCATATGAACAGCAATACCCACCCGCCGGGCGTCGCCTGTCTGCGGGCCCAGGCCCTGCACGCGCTGGCGGTCGATGACTGGGCCGGCAAGCTGGCCGCCGTGCGCGCCATCGAAGACGCGCCCATCGTCGATACGGAACGTCGCCTGGAACCGACCCGCGCGCTGCCGGGCCGGCCGGCGCGCCCCGGGCTGGTGTCGCCGCAGCAGCTGCGGCATCGCTCGCCGGCCTCGCCCGAAGGGCGCGCAGCGCTGCTGCACGCGCTGGCGCATATCGAATTCAACGCGGTCAACCTGGCGCTGGACATCATCTGGCGTTTCGCCGGCATGCCGGCGGCGTTTTACCTGGACTGGCTGCGCGTGGCGCGCGAAGAGGCCTATCACTTCGAGCTGCTGAACCAGCGCCTGGCCAGCCTGGGCCATGTCTATGGCGATTTCCCCGCGCACAACGGCCTGTGGGACATGGCCGAGCGCACCCGTGGCGACCTGCTGGCGCGGCTGGCGCTGGTGCCGCGCACGCTGGAGGCGCGCGGGCTGGATGCCTCGCCCATGATCCGCGACAAATTGAACAGCGTCGGCGATGCCGAGAGCGCGGCAGTGTTGGATATCATCCTGGCCGACGAGATCGGCCATGTGGCGATCGGCAACCGCTGGTTCAAGCATCTGTGCGCGCAGCAGGGCAGGGACCCCGTGGCCTGCTACGCGGAACTGGCGCAATTGCACGGCGCGCCTCGCCTGCGCGGTCCGTTCAATCTGGAAGCGCGCCGCGCCGCCGGTTTCGACGAAACCGAACTGGCGGCTTTGCAGGCCGCTTCTCCAACCCTGTAATCATGAGATCCAACAGGATGAAACCCGCCCATCCCGTCACCCCCATCCCGTCGCGCTTCGCACGACCCCGCGCGCTGCTGCTGGCCGCCGCGCTGGCCGCTTCGCTGTCCGCCATGCCCGCCGTGGCGGCCGACAGCTTCGACGGCTGCCTGGCCCGGCTGCGCGCGCCGGCGCTGAAAACCGGCGTGTCGGCCGCCACCTTCGATACCCACACGGCGACGCTGGCGCCCGACATGAGCGTGCTGGATCTGCTGGATTTCCAGCCCGAGTTCCGCACGCCCATCTGGGACTACATGGCGGCGCTGGTCGATGACGAGCGCGTGACCGATGGCCAGGCGGGCATGGAGCGCTGGCGGGCGGATCTGCAGCGCGCCTCGGCCCGCTACGGCGTGGATCCGGCGGTCATCGCCGCCGTCTGGGGCGTGGAGAGCAACTACGGACAGACCCTGGGCGAGCGTTCCCTGCTGGTGTCGCTGTCGACCCTGTCCTGCTATGGCCGCCGGCAGGCGTATTTCCGGGGCGAGTTCTTCGCCACGCTCAAGATCATCCAGGACGAAGGCATCGCGCCCGAGAAGCTGCGGGGCTCCTGGGCCGGCGCTTTCGGCCAGACCCAGTTCATGCCGTCGACGTATCTGCGGTTGGCGGTGGACGGCGACGGCGACGGCCGTCGAGACCTGATAGACAGCGTGCCGGACGCGCTCGCATCCACCGCGAATTTCCTCAAGCACGCGGGCTGGAATGGCGGCATGGCCTGGGGTTACGAGGTCCGGCTGCCGGCGGGGTTCAATGCCGCCGGCGCGGGACGCAAGAACAAGCGCGCCCTGTCGCACTGGGCCGGCCAGGGCATCACGCGGGCCGACGGCCGGCCTTTGCCCGCCAGCGATGCCCAGGCGGCGCTGCTGCTGCCCGCCGGTCGCGGCGGCCCGGCATTCCTGGTGACGCGCAACTTCGACGCGCTCTATTCCTATAACGCGGCCGAAAGCTACGCGCTGGCGATCGCGCACCTGTCCGACCGGCTGCGCGGCGGCGGCCCGCTGGTCCAGGCCTGGCCGACTGATGATCCGGGGCTGTCGCGCGCCGAGCGGCGCGAATTGCAGACTCTGCTGATTGCCCGCGGCTATGACATTGGCGAGCCCGATGGCCTCATCGGCGCCCATACCCGGAATGCGCTGCAGAAGGCGCAGCGCGAACTGGGCCTGCCGGCCGATGGGCGGGCAGGCCAGAAGGTGTTGCGGGCCTTGCGCGGTGACGCCGGCTGAGCGGCAAAGGACAAGATTTGCAAATATAGGTTTCCGCGCGCGCCGCGCCCCTGGATTCCCGCAAGCCACGGCATATACTGGTTTTCCCCTCTTTTTTCCGGGAGCACGGCGATGAGCCTATTGGATACCTTGGCCTCGATGGCCGGCGGCGGCAACGGGCAGCAGGGCGGTAACGCCTCGCTCCTGCCCGCCCTGATCGAACACCTGAACCAGTACCCGGGCGGCCTGTCCGGCCTGATCGCCAGCTTCCAGAAGGGCGGTCTGGGCGAGATCGTGGCGTCGTGGGTGGGCAAGGGCGAGAACCTGCCCGTCAGCGCCGACCAGCTCGGCTCGGTGCTGGACCCCGGCGTGGTGCAGAGCCTGGCGGACAAGACCGGCCAGGACGCCAGCTCCGTGCTGGGCTCGCTGTCGACGATGCTGCCGCAACTGGTCGACAAGGCCACGCCCGACGGCACGGCGCAGCCCGGCCAGTCGTTCAACCCGACCGACCTGCTGGCTTCCCTGTCCGGCCTGTTCGGCAACCGCGGCTGAATGCCGCCGAGGCCGCGCTGCGTTCCCGCCGCGCCCGGCCGCCGGCGCCTGTTGCAGGCGCTGGCGCTGGGCGCGTTGTCGCCGCTGTCGGCGTGCGCGCCGCGCCGGCCGGTGCAAGGCACCTTCCTGCAGCTGTGGCGCAGCCACCTGGACCTGACGCCCGCGCAGTGGGCCGAGCGCATCGCCGCCTGCCGCCGCCTGGGCAGCCGCGAGATCTTCCTGCAATGGGTCGGCCTGGAAGGCGGCAGGCCCGACGACTGGATGGCGCCCGACGCCGTGCTGGGCCAGATCTTCGACGAGGCCGCGCGCCACGGCATGGGCGTGCACGTGGGACTGCCCTACGACCAGCGCTGGTGGAACGTGCTGGCCACACCCGATGACGAGGCGCTGGCGCGCTACCTGGACCTCACCCGCGAGCAGGGCCTGGCCTACATGCGGACCGCGCCCTGGTCCGCGCGCCGCAATTTTCGCGGCTGGTATCTGCCGTATGAACTGGAGCAGTACAACTGGGCGTCCGCGCCCCGCCAGGCGCTGCTGTGGCCGTGGCTGGACGCCTTTGCGCGCGCGGCCCTGGACAACAGCGGCCGCGCGCCCTGCATCTCGACATATTTCAGTCGCCTGGGCGGCAGCGGCACGCTGGAACAGCTGTGGCGCGGCATCCTGGACCATGCGCGCGTGCATCCCATGATCCAGGACGGCGTGGGCGTGGCGGGCCTGGACAACCTGAAGGCGCTGGAGCCGCTGCGCCGTTTGCTGTTGGCGCGCCATGCGCCGTTCGATCTGGTCATCGAACTGTTCGAGGAGCTGCCCTCGGGCAGCACGGATGGGTCCACCTTCAAGGCGCGCTCGGCCGATTTCGAGCGAGTGCGCAAGCAATGGCTGATCGCCGACAGCTACGGCGCGCAGCGCGTCGTGGCCTTCGCGCTGGATCCCTGGGTCATCGGCGACAGCCCCGAGGCGCGCGTGCTGCGGCAGGCCTGGATGCGGGCGCGCGCCTGATGCGTGTCGGCCGTCGCGGTTTCAGGCGAAGCCGCGGCCGATGATCTCCCGCATGATTTCGCTGGTGCCGCCGAACAGTCGCAGCGCGCGCGCATCGGACCAGGCGCGGCCGATGCCGTATTCCGCCATGTAGCCATAGCCGCCATACAGCTGCAGCAGCTCGTCCAGCGCCTTGCCCTGGATCTCGGTGGCGTTCAGCTTGGCGATGGCGGCGGTGGTGGCGTCGAGTTCACCCGCCATCAACCGCGCCAGGCAGTCGTCGAGGAAGACGCGCAGCATGACGCTTTGCGCGCGCGCGTTGGCCAGGATGAAGCGCGAATTCTGGTAGTCGATGACGCGGCGGCCGAAGACCTTGCGGCCACGGATGTATTCAGCGGTTTCCTCCAGCATGCCTTCCAGCGAGGCGGCTGCGCGCAGCGCGATGGCCAGGCGCTCGCGCGCCAGTTCGCGCGTCAGGTATTCGAAGGCCGCGTTTTCTTGTCCCAGCAGGCAGTCGGCGGGCAGGCGCAGGTCGTCGAAGAACAGTTCGCAGGTGTCCTGGCTGTGCTGGCCGATCTTGTCCAGCGGCGCGCCCTTGGTGTAGCCGGGCAGTCCGGCCTCGACGCAGAATAGCGACAGGCCGCGCGCGCCCAGGTCGGGCGCGGTGCTGGCCAGCACGATGGCCAAGCCGGCGTTCACGCCGTTGGTGATGAAGGTCTTCTGGCCGTTGAGCACGTAGTGGTCGCCGTCGCGCACGGCGCGGCTGCGGATCGCCTTCAGGTCGCTGCCGGCGCCGGGCTCGGTCAGCGCCAGCGCGCCGATCAGCTCGCCCCGCGTCATGGCAGGCAGCCAGCGCGCTTTCTGCGCCTCGGTGCCGAAGGCGTCCACGTAGGGCGCCACCATGTCCGAATGGATGGAAAAGCCGATGCCCAGATAGTTGGCGCGGGCCAGTTCCTCGATCACCACCGCCGCGTGTCCGAAGTCCCCGCCCAGGCCGTAGGGCTCGGGCAGGGCGCAGTTGAGCAGGCCTTCCTCGCCCGCGCGGCGCCAGAGTGAAGCCGGAGTGACGCCGGCCTTTTCCCAGGCGGCATAGTGTGGCGCGATCTCCTGCGCAATGAAGCGGCGGACCTGATCGCGGAACAGTTCGTGGTCGTCTCGGAATACGCGGCGCATGCCGCCTCCTTACTTGTTGCCGTAGGGATCGGTGGCGCTGACTTGACCCGTCAACGTCGGCACGGCGGCGGTGCCGCCGAGGAACAGGCTGTAATGATCGCCGGGCTGTAGCGCGGGCAGCGCCAGCTCGGCGCTGGCGGCCGCGCCGCAGGCGCCGGCCAGCGAAGCCCGCACGGGATTGATGGCGCGCGCGGCGGCGGTCTGCGGCTTGATATCGTCGAACAGCGTCGGGCCTTGCGGGCTGACCTTGAGCGCCGCGCCGGCGCAGCCGGGGATCAGGTTGTAGAAGCGCAGCTCGGCCTTGAGCGCGTCCTGCGCGCCGCCGCTGTCGTCGATGCGCGCCAGCGTGACCTTGCCGCCGTCGCGGCGCGCGACCAGGGTGGTGAAGCTGTCTGGCGCCACCTGCAAGGCGCCGGCGGGCTTGCCGTCCACCTGCACCTTGAATTCCTGGTCGCCCTTGACGATGGCGTAGGTGGTGGCGGGCTTGGACGGGCCGATGTCCTGGGCCGGGCCGCCGGCGACCTGGGCGCGCATGGGCGCGCTCTCGGGATTGACGATGCGCACGAAGGACGAGCCGGCGGGCGGCCGGGCGGCGTACAGCTGGGCGAAGGCGCCTTCGGCGCGGGCCGCGCCGGCGGCGGCCAGCGCCAGGCCCAGCGCCAGCAGGGTCGGGGAAAGACGAGGGATCATGCTTTGGGCTCCGGTTTCTTGCTCAGGCGCGCATCCAGGTACAGGCGTTCCAGCTGCTTGCGGTCGGCCTTGTCCGTGCTGGTGGTGGGGAAGGGGCTGCAGGACAGCAGCTCCGACGGGATCATGTAGGGCGGCAGGCGACGGCCCAGGGTGTCCTTCCAGGCCGCCAGCGCTTCGGGCAGCGGCTGCAGGCCGGCGGCTCCCGGCGTTGCCGGCTCGACGAAGCCGATCAACCGGACGATGGCGCCGTCCGGCCGGCGCAGCGCCACCGTGGCGCCGGCGCGCACGCCGGGCAGCGCCGCGATCGCGGCGTCGATCTCGGCCAGTTCGATGCGATAGCCGTGCAGCTTGATCTGGTCGTCGATGCGGCCACGGAACGTGATCAGGCCCTGGCCGTCGATCTCGCCCAGGTCGCCGCTGCGGTAGCCGCGCTTGCCGCCGCGCGTGAACATGCGCGAGGCGTTCAGGTCCGGCCGGTTCAGGTAGCCGCGCATGACATGGTCGCCGGCGATGCAGATCTCGCCCTGGTCGATGAAGACGTCGGCATAAGGCTTGGCGCGGCCGATGGGGAAGGGATTCGGCGCGGCCTGGCGCAGCGCGGCGTCGATCTCGACCCAGGTGGTCGAGCAGGTGGCTTCGGTCGGACCGTAGGAATTGATGATGCGCGCATCGGGGAAGCGCTGCCACAGTTCCTCGGCCAGCGCCGGCGAAAGCGACTCGGCGCCGAAGACGAAGACGCGCAGGCCAGGCAGGCTGGCGCCGTTGAAGTCCGGGTTGAACAGCTGCTGCCGCACGAAGGATGGCGTGGACGCCCAGACCGCGATGCCGGTGTCCGCCAGGTACTGCATGAAGGCGCCGCGCTCGGCGATGGTCTCGCGCGGGCACAGCACGCAGGCGCCGCCCAGTTCCAGCGCGCCGACCCAGTTGAACAGCGAGAAATCGAAGCTGAACAGCATCTGGTCCATGAACGCGGGTGCGGCGCCCAGGCTCAGGCAGTCACGGATCCAGCCCGCGAACAGCGTGACGCTTTCGCGCCCGATCTGCACGCCCTTGGGGTCGCCGGTGCTGCCGGACGTGAACATGATGTAGGCCAGTCCGGCCTCGCGCAGCGGCGCGGGGCTGGCGCTGCCCGGCTCGAAGGCCTGGGCCTGCGCGTCGTAGCGCAGGCCGGCGCGCACCAGCTCGCCGATGCGCTTGATGCGTTCGGGCGGATTGATCACGTCGACGGGCACGAAGGGCACGCGCAGCCGCAGGCAGCCCAGCATGGCGACCAGGAAGGCGGTTTCCTTGTGGCCGGAGATCACGATGGGCACGCCGGCGACGGCGCCGGCATTCAGCGCGGCCTGTTCCCAGGCCTGGACCGCCGCCTGCAGCGCATCCCAGCGCAGGACGCCACGGGCATCCACCACGGCGATTGCGTCGCGCGCCGAGCCGGTGTCGGCGAAATCGTAGGCCTTGAAATCGAAATGCATGCGCGGCTCCTTTGCAACAGCGGCGTTCAGGCGCCCTTGCGCTCCGCGATGAATGCGGCCAGGGTATGCACCGATTCCAGGTGCACGTCGATCTCGGTGGGTGGAATCTTGCAGCCGAACTCACGCTCCACCGCCAGCGCCACGTCGACCGCCGCCAGCGAATCCACCAGGCCGGACTCGATCAGCAAGGTGTCGGGATCGACCTGAGTCAGGATGACGTTCTCGATGAGCGTGGCCACTTTGGCTTCGATAGTCTTGATATCCATGCAATGCTCCGGGACCGCGTCGCGGTCAGAATTGGAAATAGAGAAACCGGGTTTCCTTGTGCAGGTTGACCAGGCAGAAGAACAGCAGGGCCAGCATCACGGCCAGCCAGCCCAGGGTGGGGCGCCAGCGCATCCACGGCGTGGCGGCCTCCTGTGGCTTGAACAGCGCGGGCGAGTAGCGGCCCAGGATCTGATGCGCGTTGGGCGTGAACCAGGCGATGCCCAGCAGGACGACCGCGTAGATCAGCTGCATATGATGCCCCAGCAGCATGCGCCAGGCGTCGCCCCAGGCCAGCCCGTCCACGCGCGCGGCCAGGTCCAGCGCCTCGACGCCGCGCATGCCGATCATGCCCTGCACCAGCAGCATCGCGTCGCCCACGCCATTCGCGCGGAAGAAGGCCTGCGCCACCAGCACGGCGACGAAGGTCAGCAGCACGCAGGCGGCGCGCTTGGTCGGGCCCATCTGGCGCGCGGCGGCCGGCTTGCGGCCGACGACGAAGATCCGCCAGGCGTGGTTCACCGACAGGTACATCGCGTGCAGCAGGCCGAACACCAGGAACTGGAAGCCGGCGCCGTGCCAGATGCCGGCCAGTCCCATCGTGTACACGGTGGGCAGGATGATGCTGCCGGCAAAGCCGCCCGGCGTGGCCACGCCCTGCGTGCCCACCGGCAGATTGCGCTCGGTGCGCCACTTCGACACCGCCATGGCCACCGGGTAGTAGAGATAGGCGGTCAGGTAGCGGGTCAGCGTCATGTGCCAGCGGGCCCAGAACTCGATGATGCTGCCGGCCTTGTACGGCGAATTGAAGTTCAGCGGGAAGCGGATGCCGAACATCTTGGCCAGGCCCAGCGCCATGTCCGAGTAGCCGGAGAAGTCGAAGTACAGCTGCAGCGCGTAGCACAGGCTGGCGCCCCAGGAGCCCCAGAACATCAGCTCGCCGGGCGCGGCGAAGCCGGCGTCGGCATAGGGCGCGATGCCGTCGGCCAGCAGCACTTTCTTGGCCAGTCCGATCACGAACAGCATCATGCCGACCGACAGGTTCTCGGCCTTGAAGCGGTAGTTCTCCGGCTGCGCGAACTGCGGCATCATCTCTTTATGATGCAGGATGGGGCCGGCGATCAGGTGCGGGAAGAAGGTCACGAACAGCACATAGCTGAGCAGGCTGCGTTCCTTGACCACGCCGGCCTTGCAGTCGAGCAGGTAGCCGATCTGCGTGAACGTGAAGAACGAGATGCCCAGCGGCAGGATCACCGAATCGGCGGTCGCGCTGCTCATGCCCAGGTCGTTCAGAAAGCCCAGCAGCGCGGCGAAATACTTGTAATGGAACAGCAGCGCCAGGTCGGCGCCCACGCCCAGTCCGGTGATCAGGCCCTGCAGGCGCGGCCGGCCCTCGCTATGCAGGATCAGCTGGCTCACCGCATAGTTGAAGGCGATGGAGCCGGCCAGCAGCACCACGAACTGCGGGTTCCACCAGCCGTAGAACACGATGGATGTCAGGCACAGCCAAAGCGCCGCCAGGCGCAGGTTGAGCGGCCCCACGGCGTAATACACGGCCAGCGTGATGGGCAGGAAGACCAGCAGGAACAGATAGGAATTGAATAGCATCGCGGTTCGTCAGGGCGGGGGCAGGCTGTCCAGCACGGACCTTTCGTCATCGGTGAGCGGCAGCGACAGCGCCATTTCCGAAAACTCCCAGACCACCAGTTTCAGGCTTTTGGGCCATTGTTCACGCTGTTTCAGCGCCAGCAGCAGCGCGCCGGAGAACTGTCCGCCGTCCAGGCTCAGGTTCCAGATTTCGCGGCCCAGTCCCATGCCCAGCCGTTCGGCGAAGTGGCTGCGGCGGCCGTTGGAGCTGCCGGCCAGCAGCACTTCGACAGGCGGCGCTTCGTCCAGCAGGCCGCCGCTGCGCAGCGGTTCGATCTGCTGCGGGGCGACGCGCTCCAGCTCCGGACGCCAACCCATGCGCGCGTGTTCCAGGCCGGCCAGCACGATCAGATCGCCCATGCGCGGCGCCGGCGCGCCCGGCGCGTCGACACGGAAAGCCTGCTGGCCGACGCCGCCCAGCAGCGGCAGCGCGGCGTCGGCCACGCGTCGCGCGGCGGCTTGCGCGCCTTGCGCGTTCATGTGCACGTCGGTGCGAAAGAACATGGGTTCGGCCGCGCCGGACAGGGCGGGGCGCAGATCGACGAAGGGCACGCCCTGCGCCTGCAGCGCCCGTTGCCAGTCGTCCAGCACGCGTCGCATGGGTTGCGAGGCGGGCAGGCCGCAAAGCCGGTCGGCCTCGATGCGCGATTTGTCGGGCACCGCGACCACCAGCAGTTGCACCTGCCGCTGACGCAACTGATCGGCCCAGTGCCGCATCAGGCGCACGCGCTCGTCGAACACATGCACGCCGGGCCGGGGGCGCAGGCCGTCGCGGTAGAACAGCCAGCCGGGGCAGCCCATGGCGACCTGATCGCCCAGGTCTCCCAGCAGGCGATAGCGCAGCGATGCGTTCCAGGTATTGAGCGTGTCCTGCGCGGGCAGGCGCAGCGCGCGGTTCAGCGCGCCCCCGGCCGAGCCGTCCAGCCAGGCCGCCGGCGCCACGTCGGCCGGCTTGAGGCCGGCGTCGGCCAGTCGCCAGAGGCCCCAACCCAGGCCGAGCGCGAGCAGCAGGCCGGCGACGATGGCGTTGCGGCCATGCCCGGCGGTTTGCGGCTTGTCCGCTGATGCCACGACCTTACTTCCCGATGGCCGCTTGCATGCGGCCGCGCCAGGCGTCGGCGCTCATGATGGAGGCGTTGTCCCACAGGCCCTTGGCGTCGGGGCCCTGCGCGTAGGTCGGTTCGAACATCTGCCACACCAGCACCTGCGGCTTGTTCTGCTTGAACGCCGGCGACTCCAGGTATTCCAGCAGCATGATCCAGTGGCCGACGTTGCCGGGCTTCCAGTTCACGGATACCGGGCGGTCGAGCGCGTTGGACAGTTTTTGCGGAAAGCCGAAGTAGGGCTGCACCATGCTGTGGCCGGTGACGTGGACCGGGGCCGGGGCATCGTCCAGCAGGCTCTGGTTCTCGGCCTGGCGGCGCACGGTGAAGGTCTCGCGTCCGGCCTGCTTGCGCTGCTCGGGCGAGAGGAACAGTTCGGCCAGATCGCCGTAACGGCGTTCGTTGAACACGCTGCCCAGCGTCAGACCGGTGCCGGGCTTGCCGGCCAAGGTCTTCACGTCCTGCCTGATGCGTTGCGCCAGCGCGTCGGCGGTGGCGTCGGCGGCGGCCTGCGTCCAGTGCTGGTCCGTGCGGTAGAACACGTCCTGTCCGCCGTCCTTCAGGCGCCGCAGCACGGCCTCGTCGTCGAAGGTCGCGATGCCCGCGGCCTTGAGCTTGTCCTGGATGGTCTGGTAGCGCCGCTTCACCTCGGGGCTGAGCGCCTTTCCATCGGGCAGCTTGTCCTGGTAGAACAGCGTCTTGTCCGGCAGCACCAGCACTTCGAGCTGGATGCCCTTGGCCGCCAGCGCGTCGCGAGTCTCGCGCACCAGTTGCGTGGATGCGTCGATGCCGCGCGTGTCGACCTGGGTCAGGCTGCCCCAACCGGGGAACAGCCAGTTGTCCTTGCCTTGGATCACGATGGACGAGCCTTGCTGCGCGTGCGCGGCGCTGGCGGACAGGGCAAGCGTGGCCGCCGCCGCGCCTGCGGCCAGTCGATGCAGGATCTTGGAGGGGGAGGAGGAGAAAAGGGTCATGCGTGCTCCTTGCAATGGGGGCGGGTTCAGTACGACAGGGTCAGGTTGATGAACAGGCCTTTCGCCCGGTCGGCGGCGCCCCCGCCGATATTGAATCGATATTGCGTCGTCAGGTCCAGATAGGACCGTGGCGCGTTGTAGTGGTCTTCGCGGAACCAGTAGCGCAGGTTGAAGCCGGGGCCCGCGCCCAGGGACCAGGATTTGCCGTTGCCCAGCAGGTCGTAGGAATCCTGGCCGTCGATGTTCAGGCCGGACACGCGGTTGCGGTTCCACAGCCAGTCCGCCGCCACCACCGCGTAGGGGAAGAACACCAGTCGGTCGCTGATGGCGTCCACGCGGTAGCTGCGGCCCACGCGCAGTTCGCCGGCGCCGAAGGCCTGGTCGCGTTTGAGCTTGCCCGAGCTTTCCGCGCTGTCCTTGCCCGAGTTGTTGTCGCGTAGCCAGAAGCGGGCGGGCATGTCTTGCCAGGAGTAGCCGGCCTGCACATAGCCTTCCATGGTGAACCAGTCGGGGCGGTCGATGCGCAGGCTGGTGCCTTCGTACATGCCATAGGTGACATAGGCCAGCCAGCCGCCGCTGCCGGCGTCCGTCTTGTAGTGGGCGGTCTGATTGCCGGTGTTCAGTGCGCAGCGCAGTTCGTCGGGCCGTGGCGTGAACGTGCCCTGCCGCGTGGCGCTGCCCAGGTTGAACTGGCGTTCCAGGCCGAAGGTCAGGCCGACCTCGGTGGACGGCGTGAAGCGCATGCCCAGCGAGCCCACGGTGGTCGGAAGGCCGGAAATGCCGTTGTTGGATGTTTCGTCCACCTGGATATTGCCGCCGCCGCAAGGGTTCGACACGGTCTGGCTGGCGGTCTTGCCGCCGTTGTTGTACAGCGTGTTGGACAGGCGGCCGTACAGCTCGAAGGTGCGCGTGGACGAGTTCAGGAAATCGGAGGGACGCCAGAAGATCTCGGCCGTGCTGAACACCGCGTCGCCGGGCACCGTGATGGCCGCGCCGCCCAGGCCGGACGAGGCCGGCCGCGCGCCCCGGTAGCCGGTCGAGATGTAGCCGCCCCACTCGCGCGACAGGCCGGCGATGCTGCTGCGGGTATCGAAGCGCTGCTGCGGGGTCAGGTCGAGCTTGCCGGCGTCGTCCTGGTCGATGGCTTCCTTGAGCCGGTCCACCGCGCCGCGCTTGTCGCCCACGCCGGACAGCGCATAGCCTTCGTCGAGGATGGCGGTGGGCGGGGCCTTGCCCGTGGCGCGCGCGGCCTGGAAGTCGCGCAGCGCCTCGCGGGGCTGGCGCATGCGCTGGTGCAGATAGCCGCGCTGCATCAACAGCGTCGGATCGTCGGGCTGGGCCGCCAGGGCCTCGCTCATGCGCTGGTTGGCCTCGGCCATCTGCGCCGCGTTGCCGGCGGCCAGCGTGGTGGTCAGCAGCCGCTGCAGGTCCTTGCTGTCCGGATCCTGTTGCGCGGCCTTGCGGGCCTGCGTGATGGCTTCCTGGTAGTCCTGGCGCGCATAGGCGGCATAGGCCAGCGAGGCCGGCCCGCCGCTGCCCGCCGCGTCCGAGGGCAGCAGCTCGCAGGACGTGCCGTAGGGCGTGTCGCGGCAGTCCTGGACCGGCGCGGGATAGTTGGCCAGCGTCAGCGTGGCGGGCACGGCGGGGCGGGAGCGGGCGCGCTTGACACGATCGGCGCCGGCCTCGTCCTTGGCGCCCAGCGGTTCCACCAGGGCCAGCGCGCGGGAGCTCTGGCCCCCGGCCAGCGCGGCATCTGCGGCGATCAGGCGCACATTGCGCCGTTGGCTGTCGTCCAGCCATTCCTGCTTGAGCGCGGCGTCGAAGTCGGCGTCGGCTTCCTCGGTCTTGCCCTGGCGCTGGCGCAGATAGCCGCGCATGACCAGGGCCACGGTGTTTTCGTCGTCCTGCCTGAGCGCGTCGGTGGCCGCGTCCTCGGCGGCCGCGAGCTGGCCGTCCAGCATCAGCGCGGTCATCAGCAGCAGGCGGTGGCTGGCGGTGTCGGGCGCCAGCGCCACGGCTTGCCGCGCCAGCGGGACGGCGTCGCCAGGCCGGTTGGCGATCAGCGCCTGATAACCCTGTTCCGCCGGCTTGACCGCCATGCGCCGCTTCATGGTGGCGCGACGCGCGGCCAGATCGCTCTGGTTCGGCGCGCCCAGCGTCATCGCCTGGTTGGCGGCCGTTTCGGCTTCGGCGTACTTGCCCTGGGCTTCCAGCGCGTCCAGCCACAGCATGGCCCAGGCGCCCTGCTTGGGATCGATGCGGAAAGCCTGCTCGGCGCCGCGCTGGGCGGCGGGGTAGTTGCCGCTGTTGTAGTCCGCGTAGGCGCGCGTGGCGATGGGGAAGCCGCGGCGGTAGGCGCTGGTCGTGGCCGGCGCGCCCCCGGCGGGGCGGGCGCCGGCCGGACGCGCATTGGCCGCCGGGGCGGCGGGCGTCGCCGGACGCAGATTGGCGCGCGCCTGCCGCAGCGCGGGCGTGTCCAGGCCGCTCTTGACGGCATCGTCGGCGGCCCGTTCGGCCTCGTCCAGCTTGCCCTGCTTCTGCAGCGCGTAGATCAGCAACAGGCGCAGGCGTTCGACGTCCGGGCGCAGTGCGATCGCCGATTCGGCCTGCTGCTGCGCCTGCGCGTAGCGGCCGGCGTCGTAGAGCCTGTAGCCCTCGTTGGCGAATTGCCAGGCGGCGCCTTCCAGCGGCGCCTCGGCGGCGCGCGCGGCCTGCTGGGCGGCGGCGGGCGTGCCAGTCCACAGGCAGGCGAGCGCGGCGGACAGGACTAGCGTGCGGGTCAGGGGCGTCATGGGGTGGCGGGTTTGTCGTCGGTGGTCGGGGCCGCGGCTTGCGCCTGCGAACCCTGTTGGAAATCGATGGCTTCCTTGAGCGTGCCGGCGTCCAGCCAGCCCTGTTCGAGCAGGATGGCGCCCAGCGGTTTCTTGTCGCGCGCCTGGATCTCCAGCGCCTGCGCCAGCTTGTCCTCGTCGATGGCCTGCCACGACAGCAGCAGTTCGCCCAGGCGCTGGCGCTGCTGCGCCAGTTGGTCGGTGGACGGGAAGTCGTGCATGGTCTTGTCCCAGGCCAGCCGCTTGCCCGTGATCAGATGGCCGATGAACAGTTTCCACGCGCGCGCCGCCGCCATGGCGTTGATGAAGTTGCCGACGATCATGCGCGGAATGGACAGCACGGCGTGTTCCCAGCCGTACATATTGCCCACGAAATACATGCGCTGGAGCACGCGCAGCAGCAGGGCGACGGCGTTGAGCCACATCAGCGTCACCAGCCAGCCGCCGGGGCGGAAGTACGAGGGGTAGTACACGGTCCACCAGCCGAAACGGTCGGCCAGATAGAACAGGAAGAAGTTCGCCAGCAGCAGATAGGCCAGGATGGCGATGAACGACGTGACCAGGCCCTTGCGATCGCGGAACAGCAGGTAGCGGGTGGCGAACGATCCGGTCCAGCCCACTTGCTGCCAGCCTTGCAGGCCGATGCCCAGCGTCCAGCGCGCCTTCTGCCGGTAGGCGGTGCGGAAGGTGTTGGGAAAGTACTCGCGCACGCCCAGCGGCATGGACAGCGTGGTGACTTTTTCCGGGCCCAGTCCGAACCAGGAGCGCCGGCGCGTCACATACTCGACCGGGAATTTGCCGAAGATCTGGCGCATGCCCCGCTGCGCCAGACGCGCGCCGATGTCGTAGTCCTCGGTCAGCGTGTCCGTGTTGAAGGGCTGGTTGTTGGTCTCTGCCGCCAGCTCCATCAGCGCGCGCCGCGAGAAACAGGTGCCCACGCCCGCCGACGGCACCATCTTGGACAGGCTTTCGCGGACCACCAGGTCCTTGGTGTGCCATTCCGCGAACTCGTCCATGTAAGTGCCGGCGACGAGCTCGTGCCACTCGCGCTCCAGCGAGGTCACGGGCAATTGGATGAAGTCGATGCGCGGCAGCAGGTAGTTGTAGTACTTCAGTTCCAGCGGGTGCAGCACGTCTTCGCTGTCGTGCAGGATGACGCCGGCGAAGGGCTCGGGCTGCTTTTCGTTCTGCGCGAAGATGGCCTGCACGATCCAGTTCAGGCAATCGGCCTTGCAGGTGGGGCCGTCGTGCGGCACCTCGACGCGCACCAGCTGGCGGTAGCGCCGACGCATGCGCTCGACTTCCTTGATCGTGCGCTCGTCGTTCTGGTTGGTGCCGGCGAAGATCATGTAGTTCTTGTACTCGAGCGTGGACACCATGGTCTCGAGCATGGATGCGATCACGTCGTACTCCAGCCAAGCCGGCACCATGATGGCCAGGGGCTGCTCCTCCTTGGCGCGCAGCTGCGCCGCCGTGAGCCGGGCATAGCGCCGGTCCTCGACGAGCCTGCGGCGCAGCGCCCGCACCCAGAACCAGCCGTCGATGAACAGATCATCCAGGCTGGACAGCAGGATGATGATGCCGACGACGGCGGTCACGATTTCCAGGCCACGGTAGTAGTCCGCCGCCAGATAGGGCCAGTAGAGCGTAGACATGGCGCGTCTGCCGGCCTTAACCGTTGCCCTTGTTCTTGCGGCGGGTGACGCGCAGCGCCAGGATCAGCACCAGCACCAGCACCAGCAGGCCGAAGCTCAACGCCGGCACGCTCCACGAGATATAGCGGCGCCATTCGAAGAAGGCGCTTTCCCCGGCGCCGGGCGGCTTGCTGGCATCCGGGTTGGTGCTGTCGATCCAGGCCACCGGACCGTTGGCGGCGATCACGGCGATGTCGCCGCGGTTAAGCACGAAGGGCGTATCGAGCTTGCCGCTCTGCGGGCCCAGCGCGTGCCATAGCACGCCGTCCTGTCCGCCCGAGCTGACCACTTCGGCCGTGCTCAAACCGCTCAGGCCGGAAATGTCCAGCCAGGTGGCGGACCTGCCCGCGACCTGCAGCTGTTTCTGGTCGCTGACCCGGACCTTGGGCTTGGCGCCCTCCAGGGGCAATTCCATGGCGAGGAAGGTGCGCGCGGGCTTGGCGGCCTGGCCGGCCGGCGACACTGCGAGTTCGGCGCGCGTGGCGGACACGCCACTGGCCGTCGCGATGCCGATCAGTTGCTTGAGGCTGGTGGGCGCATTGGCCAGGTAGCTGTCGGGAACCAGGACCTGCGGATTGCCCGCCAGCAGGGGCAGCAGGCCGGTGAACGTGCCGTCGGGCTGGGGCTGGCCCGGCTTGACATGGCTGGTCGGCAGCACGCTGACGGGATAGCCCTGCGGGATTTCGTTGCAGTCCACCGAGACGGGCTGGCGCTGCACGCTGACGCGCACGGCGTTGTTTACGCCCAGCGCGTAGCCGGGCACGCGCGCCGTCAGGCGTTCCGGACGGCCGTCGGCGTCGAGCTGCTTGGCGCCCAGCAATATCCCGTTCCAGAATACCGAGGCCACCGGCCGGGTGGACGAGGCGCCGGGCGCGGCGGCCAGGTCGATGACCAGTTCGTCCGGCATGCGGCCGTCGGAGGACACGGAGGCCAGCGGGAAGTTGACGTTCCAGTCGCCGCGCGCGACCACGTCGAAGCTGTCGGGCGCGCCGCCCAGCGCGCTCAGGCGCACGCCATCGCCCTGGAAGGACTGGGGCGGCGTGGCGGTCTGCACCTGTACCTGGCGCGACACCAGGATGCGGCGCCACGCCGCATTGAAC
This sequence comes from Achromobacter sp. 413638, assembly GCF_043119405.1. NCBI lineage: Bacteria > Pseudomonadati > Pseudomonadota > Betaproteobacteria > Burkholderiales > Alcaligenaceae > Achromobacter > Achromobacter sp. 413638. Next base: position 3,767 of record NZ_JBICCO010000111.1, on the reverse strand, counting down.
ACGCCCGCCGCCTGCGCGCCGGCGTCCGGCGCCACCGCGATCACGGACAGACGGCCCATCGGCGCGAGGCGGACTTCCTTGGCGGCCATGTCGGCGCCGGCCAGCGGCGCGCGTGCCTGGCGCCAGGACTTGAACGCGTCTGCGGCGTCCGGGTCCGAGGCCAGTTCGGTCTGCAGCGCATCGAGCGCCGCATTGAGCTTGGCGCGCAGCGCCGGGCTGGCGATCACGACGTCGCCGGTGACGGCTGGCGCGCCCAGCACCAGCAGCGCGCCGATCTCCGCGGCCGAGGCCAGCTTGTGCCGCTCTTTGCCCGCCACGGCGGCGAACACGGGCGCCTGCGCGAGGCCCGCGGGAACCTGCAGGGCGCGCGTGTCGATCTCGTCGCCGACGGCGGGGAAGGCCTTGACGTCGACGCGCTTGCCGGCGCGTTGCATCGCCACGCCCATGCGCCAGGCGCTGTCGTAGGCTTGCTGGTCGAGCTTGGTGTCGGACACCAGCAGCACCGGCTTGCCGGGCAGCGTGCTCCAGGCATCGTCCAGGTTGCCGATCGCCGAGGCGTCGTAGCGGTAGCTCAGGCGCGTCTGCGGAGAAATCGTCAGCGCGTTGGCGGTGGCGCGGTTGCTTTCACAGCGGCGCAGCGCGATCTCCGACTGCCAGTCCACGCCCAGCCGCAGGAAGCCCGTGCTGCGCAGGCGCTGTTCCAGTGGCAGGTTGCGCAGGACGGGGCCGTTGCCGTCGGCGATGTTCTGCGCCGCCAGCGGCACGCCGTCGGCCCACAGGACCAGGTTGGTGCGGCCCGGTTCATCCTTGGTGTAGCGCGCATCGAAGTTGAGCGTGGCGTCGGCGATGGGAACGCCGCGCGGCACGGGCAGGTAGAAGTCCTGGTGCGCATCGCTGTTGCTCAGCACCACGGGCTCGCTGATGCCCAGGTCCGCCAGTGAGGTATCGCGCGTGATCCAGTCATCGCTCTGCAGGCGCCGCAAGGCGTCGCCCGCGGGGCTTGCCACGGCGGCCATGGGCAGTGCAAGGCCCGCCGCGATCAAGGCGCGGCGCAGGTGGGAGGCGATGGGAGGGAACGTGTTTCTATGCATGGGGGCTCCTGGCCGAAGAGGGCGAGGCGTGGAGGCTCAGGCCGGCTGGCTGGCGGCCGGGCCGTAAGGGTCGAATTCGGATACCGGGCGGCCGCAAAGCGCATCGACGATGCGCCGGCTGGCGTGGCCGTCTCCGTAGGGATTGATGCGGCGGGAGAAGGACGCGTGCAGCGCCGGATCGTCCAGCAGGCGGTTCACTTCCGTGACGATGCGTTGCGTATCGGTGCCGACCAGGGCCACGGTGCCGGCCTGCACGGCCTCGGGCCGCTCGGTGACGTCGCGCATCACCAGCACCGGCTTGCCGAGATAGGGCGCTTCTTCCTGAACGCCGCCGGAGTCGGTGAGGATCAGGTGCGACTGCTGCATGAACCAGACGAAATCCAGGTAGTCCAGCGGATCGATCAGGTGGACGCGTTCCAGGTTGCCCAGGTCGGTCATGACCACGGAGCGGACCTGCGGGTTCAGGTGCACGGGATAGACGATCTGCAGGTCATCGCGCCTGGCCAATTCGGCCAGCGCGGCACAGATGTTCTTGAAGCCGTCGCCGAAGCTCTCGCGACGATGGCCGGTGACCAGCAGCAGCCGGCGCGTCGGATCCAGCCACTGGTAGCGCTGCGCCAGCGTTGCGGCCAGCGCGCCGCCCGGCGCGAGCTTGGCGCAGGTCATGGCCAGCGCGTCGATCACCGTGTTGCCGGTGACCGTGATACGGCCGGGCAGGTGCTCGCGCAGCAGGTTCGCGCGCGATTCGGCGGTGGGCGCGAACAGCCAGTCGCCCACGGCGTCGACCACGCGGCGGTTCATCTCTTCGGGAAACGGCATGGCCAGGTTGCCGGTGCGCAGCCCCGCCTCGACGTGGCCGATGCGCACGCGCCGGTGGAAGGCCGCGAGCGCGCAGGCCGACGCGGTGCTGGTGTCTCCATGCACCAAGACGCAGTCCGGCTGTTCGCGTTCGAGCACCTCGTCCACGCGGCTGATGAGCCGGGCGTACAAGCCGTTGAGCGTCTGGTTGGGCACCATGATGTCCAGGTCGTGCTGGGCATGCAGGTCGAATAGCGCCAGCACCTGGTCCAGCATCTGGCGATGCTGACCCGTGACGCAGACCACGCTTTGGATCGCGGACTCGTCGCGCAGGGCGGCGACCAGGGGCGCCATCTTGATGGCCTCGGGACGGGTGCCGAATATGGAAAGTACTTTCATAAGCATGGGTATTTCCCTCGCCTGGTGTATTTCCTAGCCTATATTATGTAATGAAAATATTCGTAATACGTGACGTATTATTAATTTTGTGCATTTGAAAGCGAGCCCCCACCTTGAATTGTTTGTATAGGCGTTAATTCGCTATTTTGAATGAAAATGGGGTCGCATTGGTTTCAAATTGCTTTCAGTTACCCGTAATTTTCGATTCTTGTAGATTGAATCACGGAATTTTCGTGCGATTTTGCTGATCCATGCCATTTCCAAATCTTGCAGAGTATGAATTTTGAGTGTGGGTGCATCAGGGCGCCGATCATCCGGTTCCGCGCCCAGGCAGATTGACGCTCAGCGCTTGACATTGAAGTAACTTTAGGCTTTGTCATGTGCCACATCTGCCCCAGATGCCAAGGACGAACATGAGCGACAGCCACCAACACGCCGAAGTGCGCGCCTTGCCGGAATCCCGGCTGTGGCTGGCTTTCGGACTCACCGGCACCTACATGGTGGCGGAGATCATCGGCGGCCTGGTGACAGGCAGCCTGGCGCTGATCTCCGACGCCATGCACATGATGACCGACGCGATCGCGCTGCTGCTGGCGCTGATCGCGATCCGAGCCGGACGCAAGGCCGCCGATTTGCTGCGCACCTACGGCTACGCGCGCTTCGAGATTCTGGCGGCGGCCGTGAACGCGCTGGTGCTGCTGGGCGTGGCGTTCTACATCCTCTACGAAGCCTATCGCCGCCTGTCCGCGCCGCAGGACATCCAGTCCCTGGGCATGATGGTGGTGGCTATCGGTGGTCTGATCATCAACCTGGTCTCGATGCGGCTCCTCGCCAGCGCGAAGGACGACAGCCTCAACGTGAAAGGCGCCTACCTGGAAGTGTGGGCCGACATGCTGGGTTCGGTGGCTGTGATCGTCGGCGCCATCATCATCTGGCTCACGGGCTGGCGCTGGGTGGATTCGGCGCTTGCCGTGGCGATCGGTTTCATGGTCTTCCCACGCACTTGGGTGCTGCTGCGCGAATGCGTCAACCTGCTGCTGGAGGGCGTGCCGGCGGGCATGAGCCTGGATGCGGTGCGCGACGAAATCGCGGGCGTGGAAGGTGTGGCGACGGTCCACGACCTGCATCTGTGGGCCATTACGCAAAGCCAGCCCATGCTGACGGCGCACGTGGTGCTTGCCGGCGGCGCAGACGGGGAAAGCGTCAGGCGCGCCATCGAGGCGCGCCTGCATGAACGCTACGATCTGCACCACACCACGCTGCAGATGGAGCGCGAAGACCGCAGCGTCCACGAAGCGGGGCACTGAGCGGGTGGCGCGTTGTCGCCGCTTGGGCGCTGCCACGGTTTATTGTCGTCGCCCTGGCTGTTGCTGAGTGGACGGCAGGTTCACAGGATGGCTGCGCCCGGCGGACGAAAAAGGAAAAGGGCGGATCGGTTGCCCGTCCGCCCTTCGCCGTTACAGCGTGATGCTTGCTAAT
>NZ_JBICCO010000110.1:0-21242 GCF_043119405.1 Achromobacter sp. 413638 | reverse complement strand
TAGCGGCGCCGCGGGGGGGGGGCGGGCCCGCCCCGCCCCCCCGCCCCCCCCCCCCCCCCCCCCCCCCCCCCCCCCTGGGCGCGGACCACGCCCGCCGAGCGCTCGCGCCTGCTGTTGAAGCTGGCCGACGCCATCGAGAGCGCGGGCGAGGACTTCGCGACGCTCGAGGCGCTCAACTGCGGCAAGCCGCGTATCCGCGTGCTGGAGGACGAGATCCCGGCGATCGCCGATTGCTTCCGCTTTTTCGCCGGCGCCGCGAGAACGATGCACGGCGCTGCGTCCGGCGAGTATGTCGCCAACCACACGTCGATGATCCGTCGCGATCCGATCGGCGTCGTCGCGTCCATCGCGCCGTGGAACTACCCCCTGATGATGGCGGCCTGGAAACTGGCCCCCGCGCTTGCCGGCGGCAATACCGTCGTGATCAAGCCATCGGAGCAGACGCCGCTGACCTTGCTGAAACTGGCGAAGATCATCGCGGGCATCTTTCCCGCCGGGGTCGTCAACGTGGTCACGGGGCGCGGCGCGAGCGTGGGCGACGCGCTGATCCATCATCCGAAGGTGGCGATGGTCTCGCTCACCGGCGATATCGGCACGGGCAAGAAGGTGCTGCAGGCCGCGTCCGGGATCGTCAAGCGAACCCATCTTGAGCTGGGCGGCAAGGCGCCGGTCATCGTCTTCGACGACGCCGACCTGGCCAGCGTCGTGGAAGGCGTCAAGGTCTACGGCTACTACAACGCCGGGCAGGACTGCACCGCCGCCTGCCGCATCTATGCCGGCAGGAAGATCTATGACAAGCTTGTTGCCGACCTTTCGGACGCGGTCAAGCGCCTCAAGTTCAATCAGCCCAACGATAACGACAATGACCTGGGGCCGCTGATCTCGGCCAGGCAGCAGTCCCGCGTCGAGTCCTTTGTCCGGCGGGCCGCTGAAAACAGGCACATCGAGATCACGGCGGGCGGTCGCGCGGGAGACGGCGGCGGCTTTTTCTACGAGCCAACCGTGGTGGCCGGCGCGCTGCAAGGCGACGAAATCGTCCAGCATGAAGTCTTCGGGCCCGTCGTTTCGGTGACGCGGTTCGACGACGCCGACGAGGCGGTGCGCTGGGCCAACGACTCCGAATACGGTCTGGCCTCATCGGTCTGGACCCGCGACATTTCGCGCGGCATGGCGACGGCTGCCCGGTTGCAATACGGCTGCACCTGGGTCAATACGCACTTCATGTTGACCAGCGAAATGCCGCACGGCGGCCTGAAGTCCTCGGGCTATGGCAAGGATCTTTCCATGTACGCCCTGGAGGACTACACGGTCGCGCGGCACGTCATGGTCAGGATGGGATGAGAGCCGGAACAACCGCCGCCTGAGCGTCGCCAGGGGCGGCGGCGGTCGTCGTCACCGGCCCGCCGCCGCTAGAACATCATCCGGAATCCGGCGGTCGCGGTGACGACATGGCTGCCGGAGAAATCGGCATCCGCGTCGATCTGGCCGTAGAGGGCATAGCGTCCGCCCCAGCCGTAATTCACGCCCAGGCCCAGGCCGCCCCAGGTGCGCGCCATCCGGCTGGCCACCGGCACATTGGCCACGCGCACGCGCGTCCCGTCCAGGAATTCATGCTTGACGTTGGCCACGCCATAGACGCTGGCTTCCCGGTGCACGCCGCCCGACTGCCAGTCGCGCTTGTAGTCCAGCGCGATGCCGACGCGGCCCTGCAGGCTGTCGCCCTTGTCGCTTTCGATGCGCGCGTCGAATCGGTCGTTGAAGCTGCCGAAGCGGGTCGACAGGTACGTCAGCTGCGCCTGCGGGATCAGGGCGAGTCCTTGCCTCAGGTCCCAGGCCTTGCCCGCCTCGATGCCCAGCCCGTAGCCGTGCGCCTTCGCGCCATTCCTGAGCGTGCCCGCCGAGCGTGATTTCAGGTCGCTGTCGAACCAGTTCGCCTGCGCCTGGACGTCGACATAGACGCCGTTCGCGCCATACCAGGTCAGCGTGGGCGTCAGGCCGTAGACGGTGGTGTCGACGTTGCCCTTGCCATAGGCCGACGACAAACGCGTGTCGGCCTTGCCATAGTGAAACGCCAGGCCGGCCACCAGGCGGGAGCCGTCGCGCTCGCCGTTCAGTATGCGGTCCACGCCGAATTGCGCCTTCCAGCTGTCGATGTCCTGGCGCGCGCCGGTCGTGGACGTCGCGGGGTCGTAGCGGCTCGCCGTCCCTTCCACGCGGCTCCACACGCCATTGCGGCCGGCGTCCGCCGGGTCATAGAGACGATTGCCGACCCGCTGGCGCAGCGTAGGAAGCTTGCTCAGCTGGAGCAGGGTGTTGGCGTAGGCCTCATAGACCGGCACGCCGGGCTGATAGCGCAAAGGCGGCTGTGCGCCCGGGTTGCCGCCTCCGGGCTGGGGCGTGCCGGGATCGGTCAGGGACGATCTCAGATACCAGCCGCCGTCGGCCGGATCCTGTTGCAGCACATAGCCGTAGGCGCCGGCCACCAGGGCCGGACGCCCATCGATGACGTAATCGCCGTTGGCCAGGTTGAACTGGCCCGCCGAGAGGCCATTGACCTGCACGATCTGTATGCCCCGCTGGGTCGCCGCGCCCGCGCCGCCGATGTTCTTCACCGTGACCGGCGTCGCGCCGGCGGTCGCGCCGGTGATCACCAGCTTGTCGGTCGGCGAGTTGTCGGCGCCAAGCCGCGTGCGGACTTCCAGGCCGCCGCCCTGGCCGGCATAGTCGCCGGCGATCGTCAGCGTGCCGAAGCCGCTGCGCGGTCCCGGCGCGATGACGCCCTGGTTGGTCGTCGCGCCAACGCGTCCCGTTCCGGTCAGCCGCGCGCCCGCCAGCACATTCACGGGTCCGCCCAGGATGCCGTCCACCTGCAGCGTGCCCGCGCGGATGGCGGTGTTCCCCGTGAACGCCGCGCTGTTGCCCGACAGCGTCAGCGTGCCGGCGCCCAGCTTGTTGAAGCTGGACGCGCCCGAGAAGGCGGTGCCCATGACCACGTCGTAGGTATTCGTGTCGAACCAGGCGCCGTTGGCGCCGATCGCCTGCGTGGCGAAGCCGTTCAGGAAGTCGTTCTGGTCGCGAATGGCGCGCAGGATGCCGCCATTCCAGTCGAAGGACGTGGTGCCAGCCCCCTTGACGACGGAGCCGGTCTCCAGCGCGCCACGACCGCCGGCATCGCCGAGCAGGTGCAACGTGCCGGTGGAGCCGCCGGCGACGGCGATCCAGGTATCGGCGGCGGCGCCCGCGATCCCGCCCTTGTCGATGGTCAGCGTGCCCGTGCCCGCCGAGCCGATCTCGATGCGGTCGCTCGCCTTCAGGGTCGAGGCGTTGGCCGTCGTACTGGACACGTTGACCGTGCCCACGCCGCCCGGCTGGAGCCCGATATAGATCGACGCGGCGGAAGTCGGCCCGCTCGGCCCCTGGGTGTGGACGGCGGCGCCGTCCTGGACCTGCAGCTCGCCGGTTCCTTCAAAACCGACATAGATGTTGTTCAGCGGATCCCAGACCGATCGGGCGCCCGTCACGGTAACGCGCCCGTTGCCGCCGGGTTGCCAGCCAATGATGCCCTGGCCGCTGTGCACCGCGCCGCCATCGTCGATCCGCAGCGTGCCGCTGCCGGCGGTGCCGATCTGGAACGAGTTGATCGTGGAAAGCTCCCAGACGGATCCGACGCCCGACACGGTAACGGTGCCAACGCTGCCGCTATCGCGGCCGATGATGCCCGCATCGCTGCGTGCCTGGCCGCCGGCCTGCACCTTGAGCGTGCCTTGGCTGCCCGATTCGACCCCGACGGACACCAGACCGGCGCTGGTCCAGGTCGATGCCGCGCCGCCGTTCCGGCCGGACACCGTCAGGGTGCCCACGGCCCCATTGAGATTGCCGATGGTGGCCAGATCGTTGGAGACCGTGGCGCCGGCGTCGATGGTCAAGCTGCCCGTGGTCGTGTCGCCGACGGTCAGGTCGCCGCCGACCGTCCAGTTGGGTGTCTGGACCGACCCGGGCAGCACTTCTCCGGTACTGGAGACCAATTGGGCGCTGGCGGAATGCGGGAAGCTGGCCGCGCATGAGATGAAAACTGCCTTCAGCAGCCACTTTGCTTGTTGGCGATTGCGCTCGACCACGGCAGCTCCCCCCGAATGGATGCGATGTGCTTTCGGGCTGCTACGGCAGGCGGCGCGCCTTTCTTAATAGGTGATTGCGCAGGGGGGATGCGCGATTGCGATGGCCGTTCTTCGATTGGGTGTCACGGTTGCAGAGGGATTGAAGGCTGCTCAACCCAAGCCGTTTTCCAAGTTATTGGCGGTACGAGGAAATCCGGCTGGTCATGTCAGGCGGCGGTCATTTCATGTTCTGCGGCCATGGCCAGGAATGCCGACCGCGACATGCGCCGGGTTTGCGCGGCCTCGTCGATGCGATGGACCAGGTTCTCGGGCAAGCTGATATTGAGCCTTACCGCCTTTGTGCTGACCTTCGACAGATCGATATCGACCATCATCCAGTAGCCCCCCTGGAAGTCCTCATGGCTGGCCCATGCTTCGGGAGCGGACGGCGCGGGAATTGTTTCGGCCTCGCCGTGGAAGTGCGCCTCGACGGCTTCCTGGGCCGCGCGCGGCAGATCTTGCCAGTGGTCAGCTGCGGCAAAGCAGCCGGGGAAGTCGGGAAAGGCGGCCCCATAGGCGCTACCTTTTTCTTTGTGTACGTGGATCGGGTAGAACATGAGGTTCTCCTGGGCCGCCCGCTTATCGCAGGCCGGCTTGCTTGAGGATGGAGCGCTGAGTCGCCATCGGCAAGTCCTTCTTGGGATGCGGCACCGTGACCTTGCCAAGCTTGGTGGGGTGCTTGAACTGATGATGGGAACCCACGGTATGAACCAAGTACCAGCCATCGGCTTTCAGTTGCTTGAGGAGGTCTGCGCTGTTCATCCGTGCAATCATGAATTCTACACAACCATACACAATGGGGTTGTCCGAATCTTTGTCAATCGGACCGCACGCAGGACATGGCAATGCGGAGTCCGACAAAATGGACGTTGCCATTGGGATGGCTTGGGAAGTTGCGGGCGACGATGACCAAGCTACTGCCGCCGACAGTCAGGTTCCCTGGCGTCCGGTCAGCCAAGCCAGTTCGTCGCCAATCAATCTAGCAGGCATGGCACGCAGATCACGCAGCAGTGACAGGGGTAATTGAGTCGGAGATTCAGGCGCTTCAGGGAGAGACGGGCAGCACCTCAGTTCGGTATAACCGTTGAAAAGGGTTCTCGCCGCGCAGCGCAGGCGCCGAGGAAGGGCATTGTGGTACACCGTCAGGTTTCGCTGTATCGCCCCATCCATTCAAGGAGTTGTCGCATGCCCATCGTCACCATCCAGCAATCGCCGCGTTCCGTTGAACTCAAGCGTGAACTGGCAAAGAGGATCACCGAGGCGTTTGAAGAGGTGTATCAACTGCCCGCGGACGCGGTGCAATTGTTCTTCGCCGAAACCACCGACGAGAACTGGGCGAAGGCTGGCGTGCTGGCCTGCGACAAGGCCAAGTAGACATATTGTTGACGCTGGCGGCGGACGCCGCCAGCAGGCGCGCAATGCGCGCTAGCCATTCCGCATTGCCACGCCGTCGCCTGACGGCCGTCTCGGCAGGGCACTGCGTCGCGGTCGTTGGCCTATCGGCCGCGCAGCCGCTCCAGCTGCTGGCGGTTCAGGCGCGCCGCTTCCTCTTCCGCGTATTCCTTCTCGCCGGCTTCGTACTTCCCGTCATACAGGCAACCGCTGCGATTCCAGCGGCATTCATTGGTGACCGGCGTGGCGCCGTAATGTCGGTCGCCCAGGCCCACCATGGAACACCCGGATGCCAGCGCGGCCAGGCCGAGCACGATGCCGCAACGGCGCAAGGTTTGAATGGTCACTATCTTCGTCCCACAAAAAAGCTGCTACAGGCGTTCTTATAGCAAACCTTTGTGGAGAGCCCGCATCCGGGCCGGCGGGCCGAACGCGGGAGACCCGAGGACCGCGGGCCCGGCTCCGGGCAGGTGAGTCGGGCATGTGATATCCCCGGGTTGCGGGCGTCAAGTCCATGCATCCGCCGGGGACCGGCTGCGGCGGGATGCGCCGCGCCTGCATGGTTCGGACCCATGCAAGATTCAATATGTATGGATTCAATCTGAGTTTGTTACCCTACTAATTGATTGGAATCATCCATACATTGCGACATCTCGGTGCAGAAAGACCCATGCAAGACGACGATTTATATGCAATCTGGCCCTTGCGGCTGGCGCGCGGCAGCGGTCCCCGCTACCGGCAGATCGCGGACCTGATTGAACGGGCCGTCGCGGAAAACCGGCTCCAGCCGGGCGACCGCCTGCCGCCGCAGCGCGGATTGGCGCAGCGCCTGGGCATCGACCTGACCACGGTCACGCGCGGCTACAACGAAGCCGGCCTGCGCGGCCTGCTGGATCCGCGCGGCGCGGCCGGCACTTTCATCTCGCGCCGCGCCGAGCCGGCCGCGCTGGTGCTGGACCTGGGCATGAACCTGCCGCCGCCGCCGCTGGGCTGCGACATGCAGGAGCTGCTGCGGCGGGGGCTGGCGCGCGTCATGGAGCGCCAGGACGTGCATGTGCTGATGACCTATCAGCTGGCCGGCGGCAGCGCCGCCGAGCGCGCGGCCGGCGCGCAGTGGTTGTCGCAGTCGGCCGAGCCGGTCGATGCCGGGCATGTGCTGGTGACGCCGGGAGCGCAGGCGGCGCTGGCCGCCGTGATCCTGGCCTGCGGCCGGGCCGGCGACGCCATCGTTTCCGAGCCGCTGGTCTATCCCGGCCTGCTGGCCGCCGCTGAACAGCTGGGCCGCCGCGTCGTCGTGGCCGAGACCGACGACGAAGGCATGACGCCTACCGGCCTGGAGCGGGCCTGTCGCGAAAGCGGCAGCCGCCTGGTCTACCTGAATCCCACGCTGCAGAATCCCACCACGCGCACGTTGACCGAATCGCGTCGGTGCGACCTGCTGCGCGCGGCCGCCGCCTGCGGCGCGCAGGTGATCGAGGACGATCCCTATCGCCTGTTCCTGGACGCCGCGCCGCCGACCATGGCCAGCCTGGCGCCCGCCTCGGTCTTTCACATCTCGACGCTGGCCAAGTGCCTGACGCCGGGGCTGCGCACCGCCTATGTGCTGGCGCCGGACCTGGACAGCCGCGCGCACGTGCTGGCGTCGATGCGTTCCTTCGCGCTGATGGCCACGCCGCTGATGAGCGCGCTGGCCGCGCAGTGGATCGCCAGCGGCGCCGCCCAGGACATCCTGGACGGCGTGCGCGCCGAGGCCCAGGCGCGCCAGTTGATGGCGCGGCGCGTGCTGCAGGGCGCGGCCGTCATGGCGCAGGACGCGCCGGCCGAAGGCATCCATCAATGGCTGTCGCTGCCGGCGCCGTGGACGGCGAACGCGCTGGCGCGCGCGGCGCGCGACCAGGGGCTGAGCGTGGCGTCTTCCGATGCCTTCCGCGCAGGCGTGGACGCGCCCAACGCCATCCGCGTGTCGCTGGGCGCCGAGGCCGATCGCGCGCAGCTGGAACAGGCGCTGGGAACGCTGGCCGGGCTGATGCGCAGCCGGCCGCAGCCGCCGCGCGTCGCGGTGGTCTGAGCTGCGCGGCGACGGCAATCCTGACGGCGCCACGCAGCTCATTCGAGCCGCGTGGCGCCGGCCAGGATGGCGATGACAGCCGGCTCGCGGGCCATGATAGCCACCGGTCTCAGTTCACCTGCAGGTGATACATGGCCCGGCCCCGGATCAGCGTCAGCAGCAGCGGCCGCCCGGCGGTATCGGCCAGCAGGCCGCGCAGGTCGGCGAGCTTGCTGACCGGACGCCGGTTCAGGCCGATGATGATGTCGCCGCGCTGCACGCGCGCCGCGACCGCGCCCCGGTCCGGATAGGCGGCGCTGACGACCACGCCGTCATTGCCCTTGAGTCGTTGCTCGCGCGCCATCTCGGCGAACTCCACGCCGTTGAGCCGCGCGTCCAGCGAGCCGCCGTGAAAGCGTTCGTTCTTCTCGGGCTCGATGCGCAGCGTCGCCTCCACCCGCTGACCGCCGCGCAGCAGGCTCAGGCGCACCTGCTTGCCCACCGGCAACAGGCCCTCGGCGTTGCGTAGCTGGGCGCTGGTGGAAACCGGCTTGCCGTCCACCGCCACGATCTGGTCGCGCGCCTGCACACCGGCCTGCTGCGCCGGCGAACCGTCGGCCACGCGCGCCACCGCCACGCCGCTGGAGCCCGGCGCCAGGCCCAGCTGGCGGGCGTTGCGCGGCGTGATGTCCAGCGTGTCCAGGCCCAGGCCGCCGCGTTGCACCTGGCCGTGCTGCAGCAGCTGGCGCATGACCTCGGCGGCCAGGTTGGACGGAATCGCGAAGCCGATGCCCACGTTGCCGCCCGAGGGCGTGTAGATCATGGTGTTGATGCCGACCAGCTCGCCGTTCAGGTTGACCAGCGCGCCGCCCGAATTGCCGGGATTGATGGAAGCGTCGGTCTGGATGAAGTTCTGGTAGCCGGCCGCGCGCAGGTTCGAGCGGTCCAGCGCCGAAACGATGCCCGACGAGGCGGACTGCCCCAGGCCGAAGGGATCGCCGATGGCCACCACGAAATCGCCCACGCGCAGATCGCTGGAATCGGACAGCGCCAGGGCCTGCAGGTTCTCGGCGGGAATGCGCAGCACGGCCAGATCGGTATCGGGGTCGCTGCCCACGACCTTGGCGCTGAAGCTGCGGCCGTCCTGCAGCGAGACGCGGATGGCCGAGGCGCCGCGCACCACATGGTGATTGGTCAGGATGTTGCCTTGCGCGGCGTCCACGATCACGCCCGAGCCCACGTTCTGGCGTCCGCCGCCGGCCATGCGCGCCTGCGGGTCGGGCTCGTCCTGCGCGGAAATATTCACCACGGCGGGCGTGACCCGTTCCAGCATCGGCGCCAGCGAGGGCAGCTGCTGGCCGTCGACGGCCATGGGCAGCGCGGCGAGGGCGGGCGCGGGCAGGGCGAGCGCGGCGCCCAGCGCCAGCGCCAAGGCGGCGCGGATGCCGGCGCGTGCGCACCGCGCGGGCCTGTTGCGGGTCACGGATCCGGCGCGGACGGACCCGTGGCGGGCGGCCTGGGGGGCCGTGGAGGGAAGGGTGGCGGCGGAGGCCGTCCTGGGCATATCGGATCCTTGGACTGTGGGCGCGGCAGTATGGGCCGGCGGGACTTCACGGGTATGACGCCACGGGCGCGCACGCCGGCGCGGTGGATGACGTTTCCGCGTCAGGCGTCGGCGCCTTGGGTGCAAGAGCGTCATCAAGCCGCCGCAAATTATCGCTACATTTGCGCGATTTCTCAGCCGGGTCCGCCCGGCGCGCTTCAGTCGGGATCGAGGATGAATGCAGCCAGGCCATTGCCGCGCGGCGGCGCCAGGGCGCCGGGCGCATGCCGCGCGCCCTTGTGGCGTTGCGGCGCGATGCTGGCCGCCTTGCTGGCGCTGCCCGGCGCGGCCGCCGCCCAGGCCGGCGCGCCGTTCGAGTCGCAGGCCAGCGGCCTGTTCATCAACGCGGCCGGCCAGATCCTGACCGCCGCGCACGCGGTGACGGGCTGCGCGTCCCTGTATGCGCTGAAGGACGGGCAGGTGCGCCGGGCCACCGTGGTGGCGCGCGATGACGCGCGCGACCTGGCCTTGCTGGATACCGGTTTCAAGCCCTATCTGAGCGCGACCTTCGCGGCCACGCCCGAGGGCAGCGGCGGCCGGCCCGTGTTCACCGAGGCCTATGGCGAATTGCAGCGCATGCCCGCGCGCGCCAGCACCGTGTTCAATGGCATGACGGCCCCGCACGGCGGCGGTTCCGCGACCGAGCTGTTGCTGTTCTCGCCGGTCAAGCCGGGCGCCAGCGGCAGTCCCGTGCTGGGCGGGGCAGGGCTGGTGCTCGGCATGGTGGTCGAGCGCGTGGCGGTGGACGGCCGGCTGTCGGGCACGGTGGCATTGAGCCGGCGCGGCGGTTCCGCGCCCGGGGCGGGCGCCACGCGGGTCAAGGCGGTGCCGGTGGACAGCATCACCGGTTTCCTGCGCGAGCAGGGCGCGGTCCATGCGGTCAGCGACCGGCCCCAGCTGGGCGCCATGCAGGCGCAGGCGCCACGCGCGGCGACGCTGTCGGCCGGCATTATTTGCGGATGAGGGGCGAGCGTTGCGAGCCTGCCTGTCCGCCGTTTGAACGGGAATAGGAAGATCGACATGAAGCAGACGGTTTCCGGCGGCGCGTCCGCCAGTTCGCAGTCCGCCAGGCCTGGGCGTTTCGCCCGCCTGCGCCGCGCCGTGGCCACGTTCATGGGCCTGGCGCTGTCCGGCGCGACCGCCGTGGCCGCCCAGCCGGCCGCCGTGCCGCAGCACTGGGTCAGCTATGCGCAGCTGCTGGGCAACCAGTTCCAGGCCTGGCTGGGCGACGACGCCAATCCAGCGGTCGTGCGCGTGCACGAACTGATGGGCGGGCCGAAGGACGCTGGCGACGCGGTGGCCGCCGCCGCGCAGCCGGTGGTGGCCAAGGTCTGGGTGGATGCCACAGGCCGCGTCGAGCGGGTCGAGTTTCCGACGCTGATCGATACCCGCGTGCGCGACGCGCTGACCGAGGTGCTGGCCAACCGCTCGCTGGCCGAGGCGCCGCCGGCCGACATGCGCCAGCCGCTGGTGCTGCAACTGAAGCTGGAACCGGCGGCGGGCGGCGCCTAGTGTGCTGTCCCGCAGATACGCCCGCACGAAATCCACCCCTAGCCGCCATGGCGTCGTTGCAAATCCTCGCGATACCTACGGGTATCACTGCGGTTTGCGCCTAGCCCTGACGTCTATGGATGAATTTCGTCATGCGGACGCATCTACGGGACAGCACACTAGCGTGCTCGCTCGCTACGGGCAAACCTGGACTGCGGGACCGGGCGGGGGCCGATACACTGGCGGCCCACTCTCCGTTACCAGGAACCTCCATGACCGCCATCGTGCGCCTGCGACTGCCCGAGGACGACGCCATGTTCGGCGGCAATCGCGTCTTCGACGCCTTTGAATACGCGCCGGCCGTGGTGGCCCGGGGCATGGCTTACATCTCCGGCCAGATCGGATTGCGGCCCGACGGCACGGTGCCGGACACGGTGCGCGAGCAGATCGAATGGGCCTTCAAGCGCGCCGAGGCCATCCTGCGGCGCCTGGGCCTGGATTTCTCCGACGTGGTCGAGATGGTGTCCTATCACGTGGACGTCGGCGCCCAGCTGTCCGATTTCCGCGAGGTGAAGTCGCGCTACATGCGCGCGGATTTCCCGGCCTGGACCATCCTGGGCGTGGCCGAGCTGGCGCGGCCGGCGCTGGCGGTGGAAATCAGGCTGGTCGCCGCCACGCGCGCTTGAGCGTAGCCTCGCCGCCGGCGTCGGCGCGCCGCTGACGCCGCGCCGCCACAGTAGTGGCCGCTGCGTGTACAGGATCGCGCGCGGTCCGCGCCGACACAGATATAGCCGGGAGTAATATGGTCCGTCCGCGTTTGGCGGACGCGATTGCCGTCCGCCGGCCTCCCGCCCGAATCGTCCGTGGCGCCTTGTGCGCCCGCCCCGAAACGCAAGCGCCAGACCGCGCCCACGGCATACAAGAAAAAACCGCCGAGGAGACGATCACGTGGACAAGCAAGGGCCGGGGAGCTGGTATTTCGGCTGGAACATCGTGGGCGCGGCCACCGTGCTGACGCTGCTCACCGTGGGATTGCGCATGGGCATCGGACCCTTCTTCCTGCCCATGACCCAGACGCTGGGATTCTCGCGCAGCGAGCTGTCGGGCATCGTGGCGGTGGGCATGCTGTGCTACGGCCTGGCCATGCCGGTGGCCGGCTACCTGGCCGGCACGCGCGGCACGCGCTTCGTGCTGCTGACCGGCGCGGCCATCGTCGTCGCGTCCTGTGTCTGGACCGTCAACGCGCGCGGCCCGGTCGAGTTCCTGCTGGCTTTCGGCGTGGCGCTGTCGGTGGGGCTGGGCTTCACCAGCCCGGTGGCGCTGACGCCAGTCATCAGCCGCTGGTTCACGCGCCAGCGCGGCATGGCGCTGTTCTTCCTGTCCACCGGTTCCATGGCCGGCATCGCGCTGATGACGCCCTTGCTCACTCACGCGATCGCCGCCGTCGGCTGGCGCGAGACCATGCTGGGTTTCGCCGCGCTGTTCGCGCTGGTGACCGTGCCTTCGGCGCTGTTCGTGATGCGCGACCAGGCGCCCGCGCATACCGACCTGCTGCCGCACCAGATCATCGACCGGCCCGCCGGCGCGCAGGCGCGTCCGGCGGCGCGCGCGCCATCCACCGTCAAGGCGAGCGACGCGCTGGCCTCGGTGCCGTTCTGGCAGATCGCGCTCGGGCTGTTCGCCTGCGGCTTCAGCATGAACCTGCTGGGCACGCACGGCATGCCCATGTTGATGGACCACGGCTTCGACGCGTCCACCAGCGCGCTGGGCATCGGCCTGATCGGCCTGGTGGCGATCTTCAGCACGCTGGTGCTGGGGCGGCTGTCGGACCAGCTGGAACGGCGCAACATCCTGGCGGTGATCTATTGCGTGCGCGGCCTGGGCTTTTTCGCGCTGGTGATGGTGGGCACGCACTGGGAGCTGTACCTGGCGGCGTCCGTGGGCGGCATAGTCTGGGCCGGCAGCATCGCGCTGTCCTCGGCCATCCTGGCGGACGTGTACGGGGTGCGGCTGGTGGGACTGCTGTACGGCCTGGCCTACCTGGGACACCAGGTGGGCGGCATGATCAGTTCATGGCTGGGCGGCTGGGCCTTCGAGCGCTATGGCACGCACTGGATCGCCTTCGGCGCGGCGGGCGTGTTGCTGCTGCTGGCGGCGGGAATCGCGCTGCGGCTGCCGCAGCGCGGCGCGCCGCTGGCGCCGGCCGCGGCGGGCGGCTGAGCGTTCCCGCCTCCTGTCAGCGCGCGGCGCCTTCCTGCAGCAGCGACACCAGCTCGGGCACGTAGCGCTCGCCGCCGCCCTGCTTGACGGCCTGCGCATAGGTGTCCAGCACGGCCTGGCCGATGTCGCGCGCCGCGCCGGTTTCCTGCGCCATGGTGTTGTAGTAGGACAGGTCTTTTTCCGCGTTCGACATGAAGAACTTCAGCGACGAGGGATCCTGTTCCAGCAGATAGGGCTTGAGGCGTTCCAGCGCCACGCCGCCGCCGCCGCCCTTGCCCAGCACGTCCGCGAACACGGCCGGGTCGATGTCGGCGCGCAGCGCGCAGGCGGCGGCCTCGGACAGCAGCGCGATCACGCCCAGCGACACGTAGTTGTGCAGCAGCTTCATGCGATGGCCGGCGCCGACCGGGCCGGCGTGGCTGATGTTCTCGGCGAAGCAGGCCAGCAGCGGCCTGCATTCGGCGAACAGCGCGGCGTCGCCGCCGACCAGCAGGTTCAGCCGGCCTTCGGCGGCTTCCTTGGGCGTGCGGGTCATGGGCGCGTCGAGGAAGCGTCCGCCCTTGTCGGTCACCGCTTGCGCGACCTTCTGGGTGGACGAGGGGATCGCGGTGGAGCAGTCGATGACGACGGCGCCGGGGCGCAGGCCCTCAAGCACGCCGCCCGGTGACAGCAGCACGGCCTCGACTTGCGGGCTGCCCGTGACGCACAGGATGATCACGTCGGAACGCGCCGCCAGCGTGGCGCCGTCGGCGCAGCTGGTCGCGCCCGCGGCCTTCAATGCGTCCAGGGGCTGGTTCCCCGGATGCTCAAGCACCGTCAGTTCGTGGCCATGCTTGACCAGATTGCTCGCGATGCCATGGCCCATGAGGCCGATTCCAACCATGCCGACTTTCGCCATCTTCCACTGCTCCTGCCATTTATAGGGTGTTTGTTGTGGCGTAGATCTTACTCCCAGCGTCGCGGCCTGCGCGCGGGAACCGTCCGGCCCGCGGCCGGCGCGCCGGCGCTTGGCGGGACGGCCCGCGAGGAATGCGTCAGAGAGTTGGGACCGCTTGCGCGGGCCGTGTCAGAGATAAGGCGTGGCCAGCCAGATCACCTTGTTGCGCAGGCGCTTGGCGAAGGGCGCCTGCTGCAGGTCTTCCAGCGTCACGCGGCGGGCCTGTCCGATGATGCCGTCGATGCGCGCGCCCAGGCCGTGCGACACGCCGGGATCGTAGATCTCGGTGTCCAGCTCGAAGTTCAGCCGCAGGCTGCGCGGGTCCAGGTTGGACGAGCCGGCATAGGTCCAGGCGTCGTCCACCGTCATCAGCTTGGAGTGGTCGAAGGCGCCATGCGAGCGCCAGACGCGGCAGCCGGTGCGCACCACCTGATCCAGCTGGGCGGTCATGGCGTAGTCGACCAGCCGCAGGTTGTTCTTGCCGGGAATCACGATGTCCACCACCACGCCGCGCCGCGCCGCCGTGGCCAGCGCGCCGATCAGGGTCTGGTCCGGCAAGAAGTAGGGCGACTGGATGCGCACGTGGCGCTGGGCCACCGCCAGCGCGCCCAGCAGCATGTTGTGCGTGCTGCCCAGCGCGCGGTCGGGGCCCGAGGGCACGCAGCGCACCGGAATCGAACCGGCGGGCGCGGCGTCAGGATCGAACCAGGGGCGCTGCGGCAGCGATTCGTGCGTGGTGAAGTTCCAGTCATGCGCGAACACCGACATCAGCTGCGTGACGATGGGGCCTTCCAGACGGAAATGCGTGTCGGCATTGGTGTCCGCGCCGGACAGCGCGGTGACGAAGGCGGCGCGCACGTTCATGCCGCCGGTGAAGCCCACCCGCCCGTCCACCACCAGTATCTTGCGGTGGCTGCGCAGGTTGGCGTAGGGCATGCGCAGCACGCCCAGCGGATTGGTCATGAAGCGCGCCACCGGCACGCCGCCGCGCGCCAGCATGCGCACGATGGGCGGGCGCGAATAGCGCGAGCCGATGGCGTCGATCAGCACGCGCACCTGCACGCCGCGCTCATGCGCTTCGATCAGCGCCTGCGCCATCTCGCGGCCGATGGGGTCGTTGTCGAAGATATAGCTCTGCATCGCCACCGCGTGGCTGGCGTCACGGATCGCCTGCAGCATGGCCGGGTAGGCTTCGTCGCCGCCGGCCAGCGGCAGGACCGCGTTGCCCCCCAGCAGCCGGAAACGGCTGACCTGGTCGCCCAGCACCTTGAGCGAGGCGAATTGCGAGCCGGAGATCGGCGCGACGTCGACAGGCGCGGTCTCGACCTGCGCCGCGTCCTCCAGCATGGCCTCGTCGCGCTGCTGCGACAGTCGCGTTTTGCGGATGCGGTTGATGCCCGCCACGACATAGATCAGCGCGCCGAACAGCGGCGACAGCAGCGTCAGGCCCACCCAGCCGATGGCAGAGCGCACGTCCTGCTTGGTCATGGCCGCATGCACGGCGGCGCCGGCGCCGGCCGCCAGGCTGACGACGAACACGATGTGCGGCCAGTATTCGAGCAGGATGGCGTGCAGGTCCATGGGCGGTCAGCGTGTCTCCGAGATGGGCCGGCCCACGATGGACCAACCCGAAAATGGGCCAGCCGCAAGGATAGCAAGATGTCGGATTGCGGCGAGTCGGGGAGAGGGCTTACGCGCGCGGAAAAAACTGTGCTAGAATTTCGCTTCTTTGCTGCCGGGTGATGAAAATCACTGGGGCAGTGGAAGAAAAAAGCAGGAAAAACGCAGTACCAGTGGTGGCTGTAGCTCAGTTGGTAGAGTCCCGGATTGTGATTCCGGTTGTCGTGGGTTCGAGTCCCATCAGCCACCCCAAGAATTCAGTGAAATCAGGCGCTTAGATCACTCTAAGCGCCTTTTTTATTCCGCCGCCATAAGAAGAAAAATCGAGCGGGATCTTGAAAGATCGAAGCGTGAAGGATCGAAGCGCGTCCTGACTACTGGGCCCGCACCGGCAAGCTGCAATCGGAGAAAAAGACCTCGCACTTCTTGCCGGTCGTTTTCTCGCAGGCGTCGATGGCGAACTTGGACGCGATTTCCAGCGTCCGCCCACGGGCCGAGACGGCATGGCTGCTGCCCCAGGCGAGTGCGCCGCATTGATTGGAATAGGTGATGTCGACGCGGCAGTTCTTGCCGCCCTTGCGCTGGCACATGGCCGTGGCGGCCTGGATGGCGGCTTCCTCGGTGGGCTGGCTGCCGCCGATGCCGGTCATGCCGGAAGCGGCATCCATGACGATCGCACCCCAGCGTTCCTCCCAGCGGACCTGGGGGGCGGCCCCTGCGCCCGATCCTCTGTACAGACCGGGAACCGGTCGGCATTCAACGCCGTTCTGCGTGGGCGTGGGCTTGTAGCCATCTGCGCATCCCTGTTCCGCCGCGGCGGGATTGGCCAGGGCAAGCATGACGGCAACGACCGCGAGCGCGAATGTGAAGGTGCGAACGTCTTTCATGAAGATTCCGTGCAATGGCCCAACGGTATTGGGGGGTGCGGGTATTCTAATCGCGGCGGACAGCTGCCGCGCAGCTTCACATCATTTCCTCAGCCGTCTTGCGATCCAGCCATTCTTGCGCTATCGCTTTTTCTATCTGGGAATGAGGTGAAAGGCGATAGCGGTCCTGAATTCTCCGTTCTCGGTAATCGACGAGCCAACCCGGTAATGCAGGGCGCGTTCGAGCAGGGCAGAGAAGGGCGCAACGTCTTTCGTGTACAGGTTTTCGACGATGTCGGCGTAGCCATGCTCGGCTCTCAGAAACGCACGCAAGCTGTGCGTGGGGTCGATATCGACGGACCGGTTCTTCACCATCGCTGAGTCATCAGCTTGCCTGTGTCGGAATGCTCCAGATATTTCGCTTTATCCGGGATGTCGCTCAAGCCAGCAAGATATCGGCTGATGTAATCGGATCGTTGAGGCGCGCCGGTGACATCGAACCAGGCGATCAGCAACTGAACTCAGGGTTTTCTCAAAATCCTTCTGCTTCTTCGGAGGCAAGCAGCTGTCCGACGAAAAAGCGGCATCGAAATCCTGCTTTTGCGCCAATATGTACGCTTGCGCCTCATTTTTCATGAGGTCGATGCGCTTGTTCAGTTGTTGTGGGTCCACCATGGCGTCGTCAGCATCCATCCTCGACCGGATCCACGATCATCAGCACCCCATGGCTGCCCTCCAACACCGCATGGGGCACGCCCGCCTGCGCCACGTACATGTCGCCCGCCTTCACCTCGATTGTCTTGCCCGCGACCGACAGGCGCAGCATGCCGCTGACGACGATCAGCGCCTCGTTGTAGTCATGCGTTTCGTCCGGATAGGGCTGCCGGTCCATTTTCAGGATCTTGATGTTGCAGTCACCGGAGCGGGCGAGGATGGCCGATTTCCATGCGTGGGGAAGGCGGTCGGCGGCATCGGCCAGGTTGAACAGGGCCATGGCGGGTGGGTAGCGGGAATTGAGGGGAGACTACGCTAGCACAAGCATGCCGTGGCGTCATGGAGGGGGCCTCGATGGCAAGAAACCCCGAGCGGGGCCAGGCGAATTGGGGTGGACGCCGTTCACTTTTTGGTGAGAATTGCTGAACATCGTCCCGCTTCGATTTCCTAGCATGTCCTCTCAATGCAAGAAAAATGAAAGGAGTGGGGTATGGCAACCTGCAATGATTGCTCGGCGATCGAACCCGACAAGCGCGGCGCGGCCGGCCATCCACACCTGGTCAGCCTGGGCGAAGTGCGCAGCATGGAGGCGGCTCGCAAGGGCGCGCGCCAGGAGCTGTTCGTCTGCGCGCGTTGCGATACGGAGTGGGAGTACACCCACGACAAGCGTGACGAAACCGCGGGCTGGCGCCGCGTGCAGCCCGCGCGGGAGCACACCAGGGGCTGATGCGCGCCTGATGGGTGGCTGGGCTCGGGTATGCTGGCGTGCTTCCCAGGAGTTCGCGATGCCCATGCCCACCCCCGAAGCCATCATGCGCCACTATGATTCCGACCCGGACGAGAATCCCTGGGTCCGCGGCAAGCCCGCGCCGGAATCCATCGCCATCGTGGCCTATGACCCGGAATGGCCGGCGCGCTATGACGGGCTGGCGGCCGACCTGCGCCGCGCGCTGGGCCCGGTTGCCCTGGACATCCAGCACATAGGCTCCACCGCGGTGCCCGGTCTGCCGGCCAAGCCGGTCATCGATATCGACGTGGCCGTGGCCGACCCCACGCGCGAGGACCTGTACGTGCCGGCCCTGGAGGCGCTGGGCTACGAGCTGCGCGTGCGCGAGCCGTCCTGGCATCAGCACCGCTGCCTGCAATTGGCCTCGCCGCGCGTGAACCTGCACGTGTTCGGCCCTGACTGCCCCGAGGCAATCCGTCATCGCATGTTCCGCGACTGGCTGCGCGGCAGCGCCGAGGATCGGCAGCGGTATGCACAGGCCAAGCAGGGCGCGGCCAGCGATACGCAGGACATGACGCAGTACAACCAGCGCAAGCAGGACATAGTGCGAGACATTTACGACCGCGTGTTCCGCGCGGCCGGCTTCATCGCCTGAACGCCAGGCCATCCAGACAGGAGCTTTGCATGAGCATGCAATCCGCCGCCGCGTCTTCCTGGACGCCGCCCGCGCCCGAGATCTATGTGCCGCGCCGCATGGCCTGCGTCGGCGTCTGGGAAGAGGCGGGCGCGGCCCTGAAGGCCTACGCCATCCATCGAGACCGCGATGCCGCCGTGCCGATCCTGCCGGCCGAGATCGCGGCGGCGGCCCGCCGCAAGGCGTTCGGCGTGCTGCAAGAGGTCGAGCGCGACGCGGGTTTCCATGGCCTGGGCTATTGCATCGCGCATGTTGGCGAGGAGGTGGTGTGGCTGCTGGTCGACTGGTGGCGCGCCGGCGGCATCGTCTGCCAGAAACTGCTGTCCGCGCCGCTGTCCAGCCAGGCAGATTTCAAGACGGTGCAGGCGCCGTTCCTGGCCTGCGTCTGGGAGCTTGCCGTGATCGGGCATGAGCGCGATGCCTGGGTGCGCAACATGATGCGGGCCGCGCCGGACGCGCAGGGCTATCTGGCGGACCGGCTGGCCCCGGGCGAATACTGAGTTCCCCTTGTTTTCGGCGATGGGGCGAGCGCGCAGGCGCGCGCCAACCGACGCGCGCCTGCGCGTCGGAAGAAGGAAGATGGGGCCTTGTACGTGGAGCTTGCCGGACGGCGGGGCGCCGTGGCGGATGGGATCCAGGACTGCGGATGCCGCGGCCGGCGCGGCTGGCGTGGTGACGTGCGCGGACTATGAGCGTGCGCTGCCTGCGCGCTGGGCGCTTTCCTTCAGACGCGCCTTGGGCGCGGGTTTCCGGGTGTCTGGCGCAACATCGAACTCTTGCTTGTTGCGTTCGCCGCGAGGGGTGTTTTCCGGGTGAGGCTTGGGAAAAGCCCAGGGCTTGGTTTTCTGATCCATTGCATGAACTCCTTGCATAGGCGGAACAGTAGCATTTGCCGGGGCCGCGAGTCAGTACGGGTTGACGTCAATATGCGTCACAACGTGATGTGACCGTTGGAATCGCGTGGTTCGACATGCGTTTGCGCCCCGGGTTCCGTGACCGGATGCCGGGGCGGGCGGCATGTTCCGGGTTAACCCTCTCGGGAATTGGAGCGGCCGAAAACAGGTTGTGGCAGGCATGCCGCAAGCGGGGCGAGCTAGTGCGAATTACCTAGATGCAAACGCGTTGCGCAGGAATACGATGGGGCTGTGCACATAGGGGAGACGTTCTATGGACACCGCCAAGGAATGGTATGCAGCGGTCAAGGAATGGCAGCGCGCGCGCGACGAACTCACCGCCGCGATCGCCGCGATCAAATGGCCCAACCCCACGATGGGTTGCCTGGAAAGCTATGACCGCGCCTATGCGCATGAAACGGCGGCCCGCGAACGCATGAACCAGGCTTACGAGCGCGTGCGGCGTTAGCGCGCTGGCCCGGCGCGCGGACGCGGCGGTATTGCTACACTGCCGCGCATGAAAAATTCCAGCAGCGCTTTGCACATCAGGCCGGCGCGGCGCGAAGACGCGCCCGCGCTCGTGGACCTGTTGATGCGCACCTACGAAACCACCTGGATGCCGCAGATGTCGGCGCAGACCGATGCGCGCTTTCGCGCCAGCGGCAAGACGGCCGCGTATGTCGCCGAACGCGGGCTCCTGTTCCATGTCTGCGAACTGGACGGAACGGTCGCCGGCATGGTCGATTGGGAAGGCAATTTCATCTGGGCCCTGCACGTGCAGCCCGACATGCAGCGACGCGGCGTGGGCGCCGCGCTGCTGGCGCTGGCCGAGGCCGCCATGCGCCAGGCCGGCGTGCGCGAGGCGCGCCTGGAAACGGACGACTTCAATGTGCGCAGCCGCGCCTTCTACGCCCGCAATGGCTATCAGGAAATCGATACTTATCCCGACGAGGAGTGGGACAGCGGTTTCACGACGGTGTTGTTGAGCAAGCGGCTGGCGGACTGAGACCTGCGCCGGGCGGCCTGGCGCATGTCTGCGGCCGGGTTCTGGCTCCATAAATCCAGGGTTTTCTGGCTCTTTGAGTGGAGCCACGGCGGCGCTATCGTCGGGTTTTCCACGTACCGATTCGACCGCCGCCATGTATCTGCCTTCCGCCTTCCGCGAGGATGCCCTCGACGTCCAGCATGATTTCATCCGCGCTCATCCGCTGGGCGTGGTCATGACGGCCGGGCCGGGCGGATTGATGGCCAACCATATTCCCTGTCTGCTGTATCCCGAAGGCGAGCGCGGCGTGCTGCGCCTGCATATGGCCAGGGCGAATCCGCAATTGGCAGAGCTGGCCTCGGGCGCCGAATGCCTGGTGGCTTTTCATGGTCCGCAGGCCTATGTCACGCCGTCCTGGTACGCCACCAAGGCAGAGACGCACAAGGTCGTGCCGACCTGGAATTTCGTTGCCGTGCATGCGTGGGGCAAGCCGGTGATCCAGGACGATCCGGCATGGCTGCGCGCGCAGCTCGAGGCCCTGACCGAGAGCCAGGAGAAGGCCCGCGTCCTGCCCTGGCGCGTGGCGGACGCGCCGGCCGATTTCATCGCCGCGCAGATGCGCGCCATCGTGGGCGTCGAGATTCCCATCGCGCGTATCGAAGGCAAGTGGAAAGCCAGCCAGAACCGCACCCCTGCCGATCGGCAGGGCGTGGCGCAAGGCCTGGCGGAAGAGGGCGACGCGGTCATGGCGGGACTGGTGGCGCGGCGCGGCGGGCTGGGCTGAGACCTCACGTCCGCGCGTTGCGCTGGCGGGGCTTCGGCCATTTCACGCGACTGTCACGCGGTCGGTTGCGCGGCGTGGGGGGGGGGGGGGGGGGGGGGGGGGGGGGGGGGGG
>NZ_JBICCO010000109.1:0-21395 GCF_043119405.1 Achromobacter sp. 413638 | reverse complement strand
GGGCCGCCCCCCCCCAAGGCGCGACCGGGCGGCGCGGCGCAGTCAGGCCGCCGCGCCGCCGTAGCAATGTTCATGGTCCTCGCAGCCCGGACAGCCGGGCGCGGCGGCAGGCGGCAGCCCGGCATGTTCGCAGGCGGCATAGGCCAGGTATTGCTTCCAACGCAGGTTGCGCACGTTGCGCGCCGCCAGTCCGGGATAGTGGCGCGTCAGCAGGGCAGTCACGTCCTCGCGGCCGGACAGGCCCAGGTCGCGCCACAGATGGTCGGGGCGCAGGCAGGCGCGCGTGAGCACGCTGCTGACCAGCGGGGTGGTGTCCAGCTCGGGCGCGCTCCAGGTTTCCAGCAGCACGCGCAACAGCAGCGAAAAACCGGGCTGCGGATCGTCCAGGCCGCGCGCCTCATAGGCCTGGAGCTGCGGTCGCAGCGCTTCCAGCTCCGCGCTGGTGTCGTCCAGCGCGCCGGGGAACAGGGTCTCGAGCAGCGCGCGCAGCTCCGCTGGCGGCAGGCCGCTGCGGCCCGGATCGCCCAGCGCCAGGCACTTGCCAAGCACCGTGGCGAAGAACGCGGCGTCGGGGTCGTCGGGCTGCGCGTGGCGCAGCAGCGTACAGGCCAACAGGCGGGAGGACTCGTCGGCGACCAGGGCGTGATCCATGAGGGGCGGCTACGGAAAAGGAAGGCGGGAGCGGAGCGGGATATTGAAGGTGTCAATCAATCGTTATGTCGCAGAATATATAACGAATCGATCTGGCGTCGCCGGGCCGGGCGGCGTCATCAGGCCAGTGGCCAGGACGCGGCCAGCGTGCCGGCGGCCAGCAGCAGGCACAGCGGCGAATAGACGCGCGTGTCCAGGCGCGCGAAGGGGTTGCCGCCTTTGCGCTTGAAGAATCCCACATAGCCGAAGTCGCCGATGGCGCGGACCAGCAGGCCCAGTGCCAGCGCGGCGCCAGCCCAGCGCGTCCAGCGCGCGGCGCCGATGGCGGGCAGCAGCCCCGCGTTGAAGGCGACCAGCGCGGCGCAGGCCAGCAGCGCCGTTCCCACAGCGGCGGTGCCCGCGGCCGATGGGCGGAACAGCGGCGAGCCGTCCTGGCGCGTCGGAATCGCGGCGCCGTGCGCCAGCTTGCCGCCGGCCGCCCAGTACAGGTGCCAGAGGCCCAGGATGACGAAGACGGCGCTGGTGAGCGTGTAGGCCAGGGTGGTCATGCTTGCGTGTGTTCCGGTGATGGCGCGGTGAAGGCGGGACCGGGCGGCGCGATCGCGCGCATCCGGCAGCCGGGAAATCAGTCGGCAGCATACCGGCAAGCCGGCCGATCCCGACAAGGATCCGGACAAGTCCGGTGGACGTTCGGTCCAGCTCCGCCTCGCGCCGAAAAAAAAGCGGATGCCGTCCGGCATCCGCTTTCTTACGTCGTCCGCGCGCAAGCGCGGCACGGGACGCGATTTACATCGCGTGGCCCATGTTGACGTTCATGTTGTACAGCACCCAGGCCGAACCGCCGACGATGATGGCGATGATCATCACGGTGAACAGGAACGTGGCCAGGTTGTCGCGGGCGGACTTGGAGGCGCCCATGTGCAGGAAGTACACCAGCTGCACCAGCAGCTGGAGCACGCACAGCGCCACCACGCCGATGATGGTGACGGTGTGCGACAGCGCGCCGTGCATCACCAGGCCGAAGGAGCCGAAGGTGAGGAGCAGCGACAGCACGAACCCGGTGATGTAGGACTTCAGGGTGCCGTGGTCGGCGGCGTGGTCGTCGTGGCCGTGAGCGGCCGCAGCGGAGTGCGACATCAGATGGCTCCCATGAGATAGACGAAGGTGAAGACGCAGATCCAGACGATGTCCAGGAAGTGCCAGAACAGGCTCAGGCACGCCAGGCGACGCTTGTTGATCGAGTCCAGGCCGTGGCGGCGGATCATGTCGATCATGACGATGATCCAGATCAGGCCGAAGGTCACGTGCAGGCCGTGCGTGCCGATCAGCGTGAAGAACGCCGACAGGTACGCGCTGCGGCCCGGGCCGGCGCCTTCCGTGATCAGGTGATGGAATTCATAGACTTCCATCGCGATGAAGCCCGCGCCGAACAGGAACGTGACCATCAACCAGCCCATCGCGCGGGACTTGTTGTTGGCGTGCACGTTCAGGTTCGCCATGCCGAAGGTGAAGCTGGAGAACAGCAGCAGCAGGGTCTCGACCAGCACGAACTTCAGGTCGAACAGCTCCTTGCCGGTGGGGCCGCCCGCCGTGGCGTTGGCCAGCACGGCGAAGGTGGCGAACAGCACCGAGAAGATGAGCAGGTCGCTCATGAGATAGACCCAGAAACCGAATACGGTCTTGGAACCATCGTCATGGTGCGCGTGATCGTCGTGACCCGCGTGGGGGTGGGTGGCAACAGCTTGGATCATGACTCAGGCGGCCTTCTGCATTTTGTCAAAGTGAGCGTTCTCGATGCGTTCGACTTCCGCGGCCGGGACCCAGTAGTCGACGTCGCGGTCATAGGCGCGAACGATGAACGAACCGATCATGCCGACGAAGCCGACGATCGACAGCCACCAGATGTGCCAGATCAGGGCAAAGCACATGACCAGGCCAAAGGCGCCGATGAATACGCCGGCGGCGGTGTTCTTCGGCATGTGGATGTCTTCGTACTTGGCCGGGCGCTTGTAGGCCTTGCCGCTTTGCTTGTCTTCCCAGAACTGGTCCAGCTCGCTAACCTGCGGCACGTGGGCGAAGTTGTAGAAAGGAGCCGGCGAGGAGATGGCCCATTCCAGCGTGCGGCCATCCCAGGGATCGCCGGTCACGTCCTGGTTCTGCTTGCGCTGGCGGACCGACACGAACACCTGCTGCAGCAGGAACCAGATGCCCAGCATGATCAGCGCGGCGCCGGCCAGGGCGACCAGCAGGTAGGGTTGCCATTCGGGGTTGTCGTAGTGGTTCAGGCGACGCGTCATGCCCTTGAAGCCCAGGATGTACAGGGGCATGAAGGCCAGGAAGAAGCCGACGAACCAGCAGTAGAACGAATAGCGGCCCAGGCGCTCGTTGAGCGTGAAGCCGAAAGCCTTGGGGAACCAGTAGGTCATGCCGGCGATGCAGCCGAAAACCACGCCGCCGATGATGGTGTTGTGGAAGTGAGCGATCAGGAACAGGCTGTTGTGCAGCACGAACGACACGCCGGGGATGGCCAGCATCACGCCGGTCATGCCGCCGATGACGAACACGATCATGAAGCCCAGCGTCCACAGCACCGGCGTGGTGATGCGCAGGCGGCCTCGGTAGATGGTGAACAGCCAGTTGAAAATCTTGGCCCCGGTCGGGATCGAGATGATCATTGTCGCTATGCCGAAGAAGGCATTGACGTCGGCTCCCGCGCCCATGGTGAAGAAGTGGTGCAGCCAGACCAGGAACGACAGCACGCCGATGGCGGCCGTGGCGTAAACCATGGATTTGTAGCCGAACAGCGTCTTGCGGGCGAAGGTGGCGACCACTTCCGAGTACACGCCGAAGGCCGGCAGCACCAGGATGTAGACCTCGGGGTGGCCCCAGATCCAGATCAGGTTCACGTACATCATGACGTTGCCGCCCATGTCGTTCGTGAAGAAGTGCGTGCCCAGGTAGCGGTCCATCGTCAGCAGCGCCAGCGTGGCGGCCAGCACGGGGAAGGCGGCGACGATCAGGACGTTGGTGACCAGCGAGGTCCAGGTGAAGATCGGCATCTTCATCAGGCTCATGCCCGGCGCGCGCATGCGCAGGATGGTCACGATGAAGTTGATGCCGGAAAGCGTGGTCCCCAGGCCGGATATCTGCAAGGCCCAGATGTAGTAGTCCACCCCGACGCTGGGGCTGTAGTCCAGCCCGGACAGCGGCGGATAGGCCAGCCAGCCGGTGGCGGCGAACTCGCCCACGAACAGCGAGACCATCATCAGCACGACGCCGGCGCCGAACAGCCAGAAGCTCAGCGAGTTCAGGAACGGGTAGGCCACGTCACGGGCGCCGATCTGCAGCGGCACCACGATGTTCATCAGCCCGGTGATGAAGGGCATCGCCATGAAGAAGATCATGATGACGCCGTGGGCGGTGAAGATCTGGTCGTAGTGGTGCGGAGGCAGGAAGCCGGCGGAATCGGCCGAGGCCACCGCCAGCTGGGTGCGCATCATGATGGCGTCGGCGAAGCCGCGCAGCAGCATGATCAGGGCGACGATGATGTACATCACGCCGATGCGCTTGTGGTCGACGGAGGTCAGCCATTCCGTCCACAGGTACTTCCACTTGCCGAAGTAGGTGATGGCGCCGAAGAGCGCGAGGCCCCCCAGGCACACGGCGGCCAGCGTAACCATGACGATGGGTTCATGGTACGGAATGGCCTCTAGGGTGAGTTTCCCGAACATTGTCAGTTGATTCCTGCGATCAGATTATTCGACGTGGGGGTGCACGTGGCGTCTTCCACGCCTGCCATCTTGGACATGGTCTTGCCCAGGATGAAATCGAACATGGCGGGCGGCACCGAGGCGTATTTCACGACCGGGTTGTGCTCGCTGCGCTTGGTCAGCTCCTGGTAGACCTCGGGCGTCAGCGCCTGGGGCGCGGCCTTGGCTTGCTTGACCCATTCGTCGAAGCCTTCCTGCGAGGTGGCGATGGCCTTGAAGCGCATGCCGGAGAAGCCGCCGCCGCTGTAGTTGGCGGAAATGCCGGCGTAGGTGCCGGGTTCGCGCGCGTTCAGGTGCAGCTTGGTTTCCATGCCCGCCATCGAATAGATCTGGCTGCCGAGCTGGGGAATGAAGAACGAGTTCATCACCGAGGCCGAGGTGATGCGGAAGTTCACCGGCACGTCCACGGGGAAGGCGATCTCGTTGACGGTGGCGATGTCGTATTCGGGGTAGATGAAGAGCCACTTCCAGTCCAGCGACACCACCTCGATGGTGACCGGCTTGTGTTCCGACACCAGGGGCTTGTACGGATCCAGCGCATGGGTCGAGCGCCAGGTGAGCACGGCCAGGATGGTGATGATGATCAGGGGAACGGTCCAGACCACGACCTCGATGGCGGTGGAGTGGGCCCACTTGGGCTGGTAAACGGCTTTGGTGTTGGAAGCGCGGTATTTCCAGGCAAAGCCCACGATCATGAAAAGGACGGGAATCACGACGAGGAGCATGAGCCCGGTGGCCGTGAGCAGGAGCGTCTTTTCCTGGGCGCCAATGTCTCCCTTGGGGGAGAGGATTTCCATGTTGCAGCCGCCAAGCAGCATGACCGCGCCGACGCCGAGAATGCGCGTAAGGGTCGCAAGGAGGGGGTGTTTCACGTACAGCCTTGGATGGAAGGTGGAAAATGCTGCAACGCAGCAGACGGTATGCTGCGAGGCAGCAACCTCCATCCTATCGACTTGATCTGAGTCAAGCCTGCGACGAATGGTCGCATTGCCCTGCGTGGCGCCAGCCCCATATTGCGGGATTCAGGGTTTTCCCAGGGAGCGGTGCGGCTGTCGCGGCGGTGGGCGGGTGCGACGATATGTCGCACCTGCACAAATCAATCCAGCAACACTTCGCGTTCCGGCCCCGGTTTCTTGGCCAGCTTGCGCTGCAGGGAGCGCCGGTGCATGCCCAGCAGGCGGGCGGCGGCCGAGACGTTGCCCCCGGTCTCGTGCAGCGCCTGGTGGATATGTTCCCACTCCAGCCGGTGCAGCGGGGTCATGGTGGCCTCGATCTCGACGCTTTCCGGCTTCACCAGGCCCAGGGTGCGCAGGATCATGGGGGCGGTGGCCGGCTTGGGCAGGTAGTCGTCGGCGCCGCGCTTGATCGCCTCGACCGCCGTGGCCACGCTGGCGTAGCCGGTGACCAGCAGGATCCGCATGTCGGCGCGCAGCGCGCGAAGGGGACGGATCAGGGTCAGGCCGGAGTCCTCGCCCAGGCGCAGGTCCACCAGGGCGAAGGCCGGCCGGATCTCCTCGGCCACGCGCAGCGCCTCGGCGATGCCGGTGGCGGTGCGGGTTTCCAGGCCCCGGCGCGACAGGCTGCGTTGCAGGGTGCGCACATACAGCTCGTCGTCGTCGATCAGCAGGCCAAGGTCGGTAGGATTCATAGTCAGGTCCCGGATGTGCCGAGAGGCAGATAGAAACGGATGCGGGTGCCCCCGTCTTCGGCGGCCGTCATGGTCATTTCGCCGCCCAGCTGTTCCACCGTGGCGTGCGACAGCGCCAGGCCCACGCCCAGGCCGCCCGGCTTGCCGCTGTTGAACAGGCTGGTGGCCGGCAGCAGGGTCCGGTCGGGATCGAAGCCCCGGCCGTAGTCCCGCACTTCGCCCCGCAGCGCGCCGTAGCCATATTCCAGATGCAGGTCCACGCGCGGCGCGCCGGCGGCTTCGCCGGCGTCGGCGGCATTGTTCAGCAGCGCCTGCAGCAGGTGGGCGATGGCCGGATCCACCCGCAGGCTGGACGGCAGGCTGCCCGAGCGCTGCAGGTCGATGGTGGGCCGGATCAGGCGCCACTGGCCCACCACCCGGACCAGGTCAACAGCGGTTGGGACCGCCAGATTGCGGATGCGTTCCCGGCACAGCGCCAGCAGCTGGCTCAGCGTGGCCACGTCGGCGCGCAGGTCGGGATCCTTGACCTCGGCGGAGATCTCGTCGGCCAGCAGGGTCATGGTGGCCAGCGGCGTGTTCAGCTCATGGGCCATCGCGGCGGCGTGCGTGGCCAGGGCCACGATGCCTTCATTGCGGGTGAAGCGCTCGCGCAGCCGGGCCAGTTCGCGCTCGCGGGCGCGCAGGTCGGCCGCCATGCGGGTCGAGAACACCAGCACCACCACCACGGAAATCAGGAAGTTGGCGCCCAGGCCCCACAGCAGCAGGGTGTGGGCGTCGATGCCGCCTTGCAGCGGCCGGCCGAACAGGGCGGCCAGCACATAGCCGCTGATGCCGGCCACGGCGGCGGCCAGGGCCCAGTTGCGCGGCAGCGCCAGCGCGGCCAGCGCCGTCAGGATCAGGAACATCATGCCGAACGGATTGCCGATGCCGCCGCTCCAGCCCACCATCCAGGCCAGCACCGCCATGTCGACCAGCAGGTGGGCGAAGGCCGTCACGTGGGACAGGTCGCGGCTGTGCCGCAGGCGCAGGATGGCGTAGAGGTTGAAGCCGATCAGCACGCCCACGCCGGTCCACAACGGTTCCAGCGGCAGGTCCAGCCGCAGCAGGCTGCTGGCCAGCAGGATGGTGGCGGCCTGGCCCGCGATGGCGAGCCAGCGCAGGCTGCATAGGGTACGCAGGAATGAAAAGGCGGAACTACCGGGCATGTCCAGACACTGATGAGCCGGCGCTTCCTGCCGGCGGGTACGGGCGCCCGGCTGCGCCAAACGCTCGCGTCCGCGGGGCCGGCCGGGGCGGCCAGGCCATGCCCGGGCGTGGTCGGCGCGGGCGGCGGATGCGGGCTTATTGTAGGCGAATCACAGGGGGCCGCCGGTCGGCGGGCCGGCCAGGCTGTCCCCGATAGCTGGCCTGCCGCGCTTACTGCATGCCGGCGGTGCCGCTGTGCGCCATCATGGGCGGCGGATAGTCTTCCTCGTCCGAGGCCATCAGGCCGGCGACCTCGGCCTGCTGCAGTTCCTGCTCGACCTGTGCGCGGCTTTCCGGCATGCCTGTCGCCGCGATGGCGGGCGGGTAGTCTTCCTGGCCGAACGAATACTGGCCGCTGGTCTTGGCCTGGGCCAGTTCGGCGGCGACCTGATCGGACGTCTTGGGCGCGGGCGCCGCGTAGCTGACGCGCCAGTCGCCGTAGAGATCGCGCTTGTACTGGGCCGGCTGCGCCTGCGCGGCGCCGGCGGCGGCCAGGCCCGCGCAGAGCCAGAGAGTGGCTGTTAGGGATTTCATGAAACGCTCCTTGCTGTCACAAAGCATGCGGCCTCGGAGCGAACCGGGCCGCGCCGTCGCCCGCGCGGTTGCCTGCGGGCGATTTCCCATTGCCGGTTGGACCGGCGGGCGGCAGTGGCGTTGCGTGGGGGACGGCGCGGTTACACAAGAAGCGTTTCAAGAATGCAGCAGAACTGTCGCGCCGCTTTCAGGGGGGCGGAGCGGCAGCGCCGCGGACGGTCGCCTACTTGGCCGGCGCGGCGCCGTGGCCGCCGGCGCCATGGCCGATCGCGGCGGCGCCCAGCGGACGGGCAATGGCATTCACCGGCACGCGGCGTTGCTGATGCTTGTCGTCCTCGACCACCAGCGTCAGGGCGACGTGGTCGCCTTCCTTGATCTGGCCGGGCAGGTCGAGCAGCATGATGTGATACCCGCCAGGCTTGAGTTCGACGGCCTGTCCGGCGGGCAGGTCGATACCGCTGACCTGGCGCATCTTCATCACGTTGTCCTGCATAGCCATTTCGTGGACTTCGGCATGCTTGGCCGCCTGGGACTCCACCGCCACCAGGCGGGCGGGCGTGGCCGAGGTCAGGCGCATGAAGACGCCGGTGGCGTGCTGGCTGGGCACGGTGGCGCGGACCCACGGGTCGTCGATTTTCAGGCTGGCTTCCTGCGCCAGGGAGGGAGCGGCGGCGGACAGTGCCAGCGTGCACAGGGCGAGCGCGGCCAGGGGCTTGAAGAATTTGATTGCTTGCATGGTGTATTCCTGATTCGGTGCGGTTGGGTCAGATCACGGTGCGCAGGTCCTGCGCGCATTCCTCGGCGCTTTGCTGGTGGCGCAACGCCAGGCGCAGCTTGCCCTTGGCGTCGATCACATAGCTCAGCGCGGTGTGGTCCATGGTGTAGGAAGAGCCCGTGGTGACCTTCTGGTAGAAGACCTTGAAGGACTGGGCGGCGGCGCGGGTCTGCTCGGCGTCGCCGCGCAGGCCGACGAATTCCGGGTCGAAGGCCTGGGTATAGGCCTTCAGGATTTCGGGGGTGTCGCGCTCCGGGTCCACGGTGATGAACAGCACGCGCAGCTTGCCGGCGTCGGCGCCCAGCAGTCGCTTGATCTCGGTGGCGCGCGTGAGCGCCGTGGGGCAGACGTCCGGGCATTGGGTGAAGCCGAAGAACAGCAGCACGGCCTGGCCACGGTAGTCGGCCAGCCGGCGCTCGCGATCCTCGGTGTCACGCAGCTGGAAATCGCCGGTGGGCATGCCGGACAGGTCCATGCCGTTGAGCTTGGGGGCTTCCTGGCCGCAGGCGGCCAGGGTCATGAGGCCGGCCGCGGACAGCAGCAGCCGGCGCCGCCGCGTATCGGGCGCGCGTGCCGCGCCGGTCGGCGCGGACAGGATGGGGGAACGCATGGAAAACCTCGGGTCGGACGGTTCGACAGGGCGCGCGGCGACAGGGCCGCGCGGTCAGTGCGAGTCAGGCCAGGGGAGGTGGCGCCCGCGAGCCCAGCGGCGGACCGTGGGCGACTGTCGCGGGCAGGGGAGGTTGCGCGGGTTGCGCCGTCGGCGTCGTGTCGGCCGGCAGCGACAGGGGATTCAGGGAAAACGCGGGCGCGGGCGTCAGGTGCGCCAGCAGCCCGAACGGGCATTGCGCGCCCGTCTGCGCGTCATGCGCGGGCTTGCCGTCCTTGAGCGTGCTCAGCGCCGCGCTGAGCGCGGCAGGCGCGCCGGCGGCGGTGCAGAACGTGACTTCGAAGCGGCCGGCGTCCAGGGCGCGGGTGTCGGGCATGTAGCCCGCTGGCACCAGCGCGCGCAGCAGCAGCGTCATCAGCGCCAGCCATAGCACCAGGCGGCCGCGCGTGGCGGTCCGGTTGCTGGGCGGGGTGTTGTAGCGGGACATGGCCGTATTCTAGGGCGGTTTTCGCGTCGGCAGTTTGCGCCGGGCCGTGTTGCCGTCGTATATGGGCGAGCCGGCGTCAGGCGTCCGCGTCCAGCCGCCGCACCAGGGCGATATAGCGCCGCCGCGCCTGGTCGGCGGGCAGGCCCGCCAGCAGCCGCCAGGCGGCGTGGCGCACCTGGGCGCGGGCATCAGCGTCCGTGGGCGCTTCGGGCGGGGCGTCGCCTCGCCGGACCTGCCATTCATACGCCTGCAGCCGGATTTGCACGGCGGCCGATGGCGGCTGTTGCAGCGTGCGCAGTTCGATCATGGCGGCCTCGAAGGCGTCGGCCAGTTCCTCGGCCGGGATCGCCAGCGTCTGCGGATCCATGGCGTCGGCCTCCGGCTCCACGCCGCTGGCGGCCGCCAGCCTGCGCCATAGCGCGTCCGCGCGCGGCGGATCGTCCGCCACGGAATTGACGCGGGTGATGACATTGGCGCGCAGCCGCAGCATATGGGTCGCGCCGCTTTCCTGCAGGCCGGGACCGTCCTGGACCTGGAAGCGCAGCGGCATGGCGAAAGCGCGGCCGCGCGGCTCCGGCGCGCCGACCTCGAGAATGCGCAGCGTGTTGCGCGAATAGTCCATCAGCCGGGAGAACAGATCGATCAGCGCGCTCTTGCCCCGATAGACGCCGCTGAGCGGGCTGTCGCCTTCCTCGGTCCAGACCACGTTCTCGGCGAATAGCGGGAACAGGGTTTCGAACTCGCCCGCCCGCAGCGATTCGCGATAGGTCGACAGCAGGCGCTGCGCGTCCTCGCCTTCCAGCGATTGCAGCCGGCTTGGCTGGGAAGCTTCGGCGGCGCGGTCCATGAAGCGCAGCACCTCCGCCGCGACGCGGTCGCGGTCATTGTCCACGCAGATCATGTGATAGCTGTTGTCCAGCAGGACCAGGCGGCTGTCCGCGATGCCGTCGCGCAGGAAATGCGCCGACCGCGCCGAGGTCAGCTCGTCCTCGTGCGCGTGCATGATCAGCGTCGGACAGGCGATGGCATCCAGGCCGCGCATGACCCAGCCGCGCAGCCGGTCGACCTCCCGGACGCAGGACAGGGGCACCCAGCGGTAATGGAAGTTCTCGCCGCGCTCGAACTTGGCCTTGACGATGGAGCGGACCAGCTCGTTCTTCAGGCCATAGGGCTCTTCCTCTTCGACCCGCATGCCGTCGGCCAGCCCGGGAATGCGGTAGACCAGGTGGCGCAGGCCGCGGTACCAGGGCGTGCTCCAGCCGTCGATGAACACGGGGGCGGCCAGCGACACCAGCCTGCCCTTGCGGTGGTTTTCTCGCTTGCACAGTTCCACCGCCAGCAGCCCGCCCAGGCACATGCCCATGACGTGCAGCGTGTCGTGGCGACCGGCCACTTCGCGGTATTTCGCCGTGACGGCGTCCAGCCAGGATTCCGCGCGCACGCCGATCAGGTCTTCCGGCGCGGCGCCGTGGCCGGGCAGCGTCAGGGCATGGGTCTCCACGCCGGCGCGCCTGAGGATCTTGTGCATGGCCCCCAGGTCGTACTGCGTGCCGCCCAGCCCGTGGATGAGCAGGACTCCGGTGTCGGTGTCAGCGGACATCGCCTGTTCCCGGCTCCATCTCGCCGAGCCGCCACATGCCGGCCACCACGGCGACGCTGCCATCGAAATCGGCCAGTGGCGATCCCTTGTCGCTGATCAGCCGCCAGCCGCCCGCGCCATGCGCCAGCCGGAACAGCAGCGGCGTCATGTCCTGCGTGCCGGCGCGGCGCGCGGCCCAGTGCAGGGACAGGCGCGATCGGTCGTCCGGATGGGCGCGCGCCAGCAGCGCGTCCAGGTCGCGCATCGCATCGGCCGGCGCGCCCAGCGCCGCCTGCACGTCGCCGGCCAGCTCCAGCGAGCCGTCTTGCGGGTTGTAGCGGTACATCAGCTGATGGCTGCCGGCCAGCGCCAGCTCGAAGCGGCCACGCCATTGCTCGGCGCGCTCCAGCGACTGGGCGCGGGCGCTGCGCAGCGTGTTGACCAGCAGGATCAGCAGCGCGGTGATCGCCAGGTAGGCTTGGGTGGCCAGCAAGGCCTGCCAGGGATTGTCGGGAGCGACGAAAGGGCCTTCTCCCTGGCCGCTCTGGTAGAGCACCATGAACGCCAGCGTGACCACGGCCAGCGAACCGCCCAGCGGGCCCCAGACCAGGGCGACCAGCACCGCGAACACCAGTGGCAGATAGGTCAGCTCGAAGGTGACGACATAGGGCAGGTTGCGGATCATGTCGCCGTCGAAGGTGATGAAGGTGGCGCCGATCAGCAGCGCGTAGGCGACGGCGCCCAGCGCCAGGTCGCGCGCGCGGGGCCCGCCGGAACGGCGCGGCCGGAAATGCGCCAGGCCCAGGAGCGCCGGCGTCATGATGAGCACGCCGGCCAGGTAGGACGAGACCCAGTTGCGCAGCCGCAGCAGCGCGTGCGCCTCGTGCGCCAGCCAGAGCCAGCCGCCGCCCAGCAGCGCCGCGACGAAGCTCACGTCGCCCTCGCGCGGCGTCAGGCGCTGCACGGTCCAGGCCGCCAGCAGCGAGGACAGCGCCGCCGTGATGGCGAACACCAGCGCCGTCGCGGCCTGTCCGCGCCAGAGAAAGCTCAGGATCAGCTGGGCGCAGAACAGGCCCGCCATCAGCATCGGCCAGTGGCGGCGGGCCGTCAGCAGGTAGGCGCCCACCGCCACGCCCGAGGGCAGCCAGACGAAGCTGGCATGGCTGACCGGGTCGTTGAACAGATGCGAGAACGCGGCGCACAGCAGGTAGGGGATGGCCCAGAGCAGGCAGAGCGGCTGGCGTGGTCGGGTGTCGGGCTGGCCCATGGCTATCCTTGCGAGCGGTCGTGTCTTATTGGTCTGTTACGGCGAGATTGCGTCATCTTGCCATTTTGCGCGTTATACACGGCCTTGGGGGATGCGCGCAGCC
Organism: Achromobacter sp. 413638; assembly: GCF_043119405.1. Taxonomy (NCBI): domain Bacteria; kingdom Pseudomonadati; phylum Pseudomonadota; class Betaproteobacteria; order Burkholderiales; family Alcaligenaceae; genus Achromobacter; species Achromobacter sp. 413638. The sequence continues at coordinate 8,726 of NZ_JBICCO010000109.1, read as the reverse complement.
GGCGGGCCGCGCCGGCCTCCCAAAATCTTGGTACGCTAAGGCCTGCCTGCATCCAGGGGCGCGCCCCGCGCGGGGCGCGCCTCCGGTTCCCCATCCGCCTTCGCCGCCCGTCTTCAGTGCCTTCGCCGACCGCTCTGCATCCTGCCTTTTCAGCGCCCGCTTCTGATCGGGCCAGTCCTCATCCGCGCCTGATTTCCTGGATACGCGTCGCCTGCGTGGCGGCGCTGCTGGCCGTGCTGGCGGCCTGCGGCACGACCAAGGTGCAGCCGGGTTACTACCGGGTGCAGTCGGGCGATACGCTGACGCAGATCGCGCGCAAGCAGGGCGTCAGCGTCGGCGACCTGGTGCGCTGGAACAAGCTGTCGAATTCCAACGCGATCGAAGTCGGCCAGACCTTGCGGGTCGAGGCGCCGGCCGGCCAGCAGGCTTCGTCCCAGCCCAGCCGGGCGCGCGCCAAGCCCTCAGGCGGCGGGCGCCAGGCCACGGCGCAGCCGCCGCGCCGGCGCACCGCGCCGCCGGGCGCGATCTCGCTGGTGTGGCCGGCCCAGGGCAAGGTGACGCGCGGCTACGACGGCTCGGGCTCGAACGGCATCGTGATCTCCAATGCCTCGGGCACCTCGGTGGTGGCCGCGGCCGCCGGCACAGTGGCCTATTCGGGCAGCGGCCTGCGCGGCTACGGGCACCTGGTGATCGTCAAGCACAACGCCAGCTTCCTCAGCATCTACGCGCACAACAGCAAGCTGCTGGTCAAGGAAGGGCAGCGCGTGACCCAGGGCCAGAAGATCGCCGAAATGGGCAATAGCGACAGCAAGCAGGTCGGCCTGTATTTCGAGCTGCGCTACGACGGCCAGGCGGTGGATCCGGCCGGATCGCTGCCGTCGCGCTGAACGCGCGCGGCCTGGACCTCTGTCGACGGTTGCCCGGGCGCCAGTGGGCGCTACCGCTTCCTGATGTGCCCGGCGGCGCGCCGCAGCAGCGTGCAGTAGTGTTCGGCCGCCGGCGTCAGCGGCAGTCCTGTGCGCTGCACGATGCAAACGGGCGGCGCGGGCAGCTTCTCCCGGACCTTGATTTCCTGGAACGTGTCCCGCAGCAGCGGGTAGCGCAGCCATTGGACCGGCAGCATCATCAGCAGGTCCGAACTGGGCAGCGCCGTCAGGAAGGTCAGCGCGGATTGCGCCCGCATCGCCAGCTTCGGCGCGGGCAGGCCATGCTTCTCGAACAGCGGGCCCAGTTCTTCCTCGGCCTTGTGGGTGATGGACGTGGTGATCCAGTGGGCGTCTGCCAGTTCGCGCAGCGATTTCGCCTGCGCCAGCGGATGGCCCTTGCGGCCCAGGATGACGCGGGTATTGTCGAACAGCTTCTCGACCCGCAGCTCGCCCGGCACGCGCGCGGGCGCCGGGCCGACGTAGAAATCCATGGAACCGTCCAGCAGCGCGCCCTCGACCAGCGGATAGACGCCGTCGACGATTTCCAGGTGGATGTCGGGAAAGCGCGCGCGGAACGCCGGCAGCACGTCGGGGAACAGCTCCAGGTGCGGGGCGGTGGACATGCCCAGCGTGACGCGGCCGTTGACGGCGCCGCGCAATTGGCCCGCCTCGTCGCGGGCGCGCTGGATCTCATGGTGGATGGCGGTGGCGCGGCGCAGGAAGGCCTGTCCGACCGGCGTGAGCTGCACGCCCTTGGCGTGGCGCTCGAACAGCGCCGCGCCCAGTTCCTTTTCCAGTTCCGCGATGCTGCGGGAAATCGCCGGCTGCGCCAGCCCCAGGTGGCGGGCCGCCGCCCGCACGCCGCCGCGTTCGGCGACGGCCAGGAAATCGCGCAGCGCGTTCAGCTTCATGGTCAGGGTGATACGAATTTGATATCGGCCTGGAAATTTTGCCATCTTTTTGTATCGAAGGGGGCTATCTAAGATACGCCGCAGTCCCGCAACATGGCGGGCGACCAGGGAGACGGCAAGGTGGAACAGCAAGCATCGCCACGGGTTCTGATCGTGGGCGCGGGACCGGCCGGTCTGAGCCTGGCGATCGAGTTGGGGCAGCGCGGCATCGCCTGCCTGGTGATCGAGCGCAACGACCGGGTGGGATACGCGCCGCGCGCCAAGACCACCAATGTGCGCACGCGCGAGCACTTGCGGCGCTGGGGCATCGCGGACCGCTTGCGGGCCGCCTCGCCGTTGGGCGTGGACTACCCGTCCAATGTGGTGTTCTGCACGCGCCTGGCCGGCGTCGAGCTGGCCAGGCACGAGAACGCCATGTACTGCGCGCCCGGACGCAATCCGCTGTATTCGGAGCATGCGCAATGGATTCCGCAATACACGGTCGAGGGCGTGCTGCGCGATCACGCGCAGTCGTTGCCGGGCGTCCAGATCCGCTACTGCTGCGAACTGCTGGACCTGAGCCAGGACGCGGACGGCGTGCGGGCCAGGCTGCGCGATCTGTCGGGCGGCGCGGAATCGTCGGTCCGTGCCGACTACCTGGTTGGCGCCGACGGCGCGCGCAGCCGGGTGCGTGACCTGATCGGCACCCGCATGCTGGGTGAGTACGGCCTGTCGCGCAACCGCAATATCGTGTTCAGCGCGCCTGGCCTGGACCGCGCTCACCGGCACGGGCCGGCCATCATGTACTGGCAGGTGAATCGCGACGCTCCCAGCCTGATCGGCCCCATGGACCGGGGCGACACCTGGTTCTTCATGCCCACGCACGTCGATGCGGCGCGGCACGCGGGTGTGGCCGATGAGCGGGCGTTGATCGCGCGGGCGACGGGCATAGACCTGCCCTATCAGGTGCTGAGCAGCGACGAATGGGTCGCCAGCAAGCTGTTGGGAGACCGCTACCGCAAGGGGCGGGTCTTCCTGGCGGGCGACGCCTGTCACCTGCACCCGCCCTTCGGCGGCTATGGCATGAACATGGGCATCGCCGACAGCGTCGACCTGGGCTGGAAACTGGCCGCCGTGCTGCAGGGCTGGGCCGGGCCGGGGGTGCTCGACAGCTACGAGGCCGAGCGTCGTCCGGTGCATCAGTGGGTGATGGACGAGGCCGAGCGCAACCACGCGGTCCTGGGCAACCAGTTGCTGGCCGACGGCATCGAGGATGACGGCGAACGCGGGCAACGGATCCGGCGCGAGGTCGGCGGCCGCATCCAGGCCGCCAAGATGCGCGAGTTCGCGACCCTGGGCGTGGTGCTGGGCTACCAGTACGAGGATTCCCCCGTGATCGCGGCGGAGTCCGGCCCGCGTCCGGCCAGGGACTTCATCAACTACGTGCCGACCTCCAGGCCGGGCGCGCTGGCCCCGCATGCCTGGCTGCACGACGGCAGCTCCCTGTACGACCATTTCGGCCAGGGCTACACGCTGCTGGCGGCTTCGGCGTCGCTGGACGATATCGCGGCGGCCAGGGCCGATGCCCGGCGCGCCGGCGTCCCGCTGACCGTGATCCAGCCCGCCGAGGGCGCGATCGCCAGCCTGTATCCGGCCCGCCTGACCCTGATCCGCCCCGATCAGCACGTGGCCTGGCGCGGCGACGCCTGGCCGGGCGAGGGCGTGCTGGCCCGAGCGTGCGCCCTATCACTTCACCCACAACGAGGCGCATAGCCCGACGCAGGAAGCACGAGGAGACAACCATGCTGCGAAACGAAGACATAGCGGGGGCGACGCAGGCGGTCGCCCTGTTCAGGAACCGGGTGCTGCCGCTGCTGTTCGCGGGCTACCTGCTCAATTTCCTCGACCGTACCAACATCAGCTATGCCCAGCTGCAGATGGGCGCCGACCTGGACATTTCGCTGGCCGCCTACGGCCTGGGCGCGGGCCTGTTTTTCTTCGGCTACGCCAGCGTCTGCGTGCCGGCCAACCTCGCGCTGCAGCGCTTCGGCGTCCGGCGCTGGCTGGCTTTCATGTTCCTGGCCTGGGGGCTGGTGTCCTGCCTGATGGCGGCGCTGCAGGGCGTGAAGTCGTTCTACGTGTTGCGATTCCTGCTCGGGGTCGCCGAGGGCGGCTTCATCCCCGCCGTGAACTTCTACCTGGCATCGTGGATTCCGCCGCGTTTTCGCAGTCGGATCAACGCGGTGTTCATCATGGCGCTGCCGCTGGCCATGATATTCGGCGGCCCGCTGGCGGGCGTCCTGCTGAAGATAGACCTGGGCATGCAGGGCTGGCGCTGGCTGTTCCTGCTGGAGGGCCTGCCGACCGTGTTGCTGGGCCTGCTGATCCTGCGCTTCCTGCCGGCCTCGCCCGAGGATGCCCATTGGCTGAGCGACGCGCAGCGGCGCGGCCTGCGCGCCGTGATGGAGGCCGAGGCCGCGCCGCGCCAGCCGGCCGGGAGCCTGTCCTGGACCCACGGCTTCGCCGTGTTCCGCCAGCCCTTGCTGTGGGGCCTCTTGCTGATCCTCCTGAGCGCCTATGCGGCCACCTTCGCGCTGGCGTACTTCCTGCCGACCATCCTGAAGAACCTGTACGGCATCACGCCGCTGGAAATCGGCGCGCTGCTGATGATCCCGAACGTGGTGGCGCTGGCCTTCAGCTATGCGGTCGGGCGCAGCAGCGAACGCAGCGGCGACATCCGCTGGCACCTGGCCGTGGTCTGTTTGATCGGCAGCGGCGGCTTCCTGCTGCTGCCCGTCGCGGCGACCGTGTCGCTGGCGCTGTTCCTGGTCGCGGTGTCCATCATCACCGGCTACACCATCGCTTACTACGGGCCGCTGAACACAGCGCTGCAGAACCGCATCGGCGCCCATGCCGGGCCGCTGGCGCTGGTCACGACCATCGGCTCGCTGGGCGGCTTCTTCGGCCCGACGCTGACCGGCTGGGTCATGCAGGCGACCGGCGGACAGTGGACGCTGGCCGCGCGGATATTCGCGCTGACGACGCTGGCCAGCGCCACGCTGGCGGTCGTCTGCGTGCGCAATCTCGGCGGCGCGCATCGGGCGGCCGCGCCATCGCGCGCCTGAACGCGCGCTTCGGAACAGACAAGGAGACAGGACCATGAGCAAGGATCAAACCCGGATCGCCGTCGTCACCGGCGGCGCCAGCGGCATCGGCGAGGAGTGCGCGCGCCAGTTGCGCGAGCAGGGCTGGCGCGTCGTCGTGTGGGACCGCCACGCGGCTGACGGCGAGCCGACGGTGGACGTGGCCGACTACGCCTCGGTGGCGGCCGCCGCGTCCCGGCTCGACGGCGTCGACCTGCTGATCAACGCCGCCGGCATCGCCGGCAGCCGCGATCCGGTCGCGCGCAAGGATCCCGCCGAATGGGCCCAGGTGATGGCGGTCAACCTGAACGGTACGTTCCACTGCGCGCATGCGCTGTACGAGGCGCTGCGCGCGCGCGGCGGCGTGGTGGTCAACATCGCGTCGGTGGCGGGCATGGTGATGATGAAGGGCCGCGCCCACTACGCGGTGTCGAAGGCGGGCGTGGCGACCCTGACGCGCTCGCTCGCCAATGAGTGGGCCGAGGACGGCATTCGCGTGATCGCCGTGGCGCCGGGCTACGTCAAGACGCCGATGATCCAGCGGTCGATCGAGGCGGGCGAACTGGACGAGCGCAAGCTGGCGGCCATGCATCCGCTGAACCGGCTGGCCACGACCCAGGAGATCGCGGCGGCCATGATCGCGCTGGCCCGGCCGCCGTTCCTGTTCATGACCGGCGCGGTCGTGACCATCGACGGCGGAATGACATTGGGAAAATAGGTCTCAGCCGCCCGCTTCCTGCGTCAGCGTGGAAATGAAGGCGGCCGTGCGCGGGTCGCGCGGCTGCGTGAACACGGTCCTGGACGAGCCGGATTCGATCACCGCGCCGTCCAGCAGGAATACCACTTCGCGCGACACGCTGGCGGCCAGGCGCAGGTCGTGCGTGGCCATCAGCATGGTCATGCCCTCGGCGGCCAGCTGGCGCAGCACCTCGACCACCTCGGCGGCCAGGCCGGGGTCCAGCGCCGAGGTCGGCTCGTCGCACAGCAGCACGCGCGGCGCAGGCGCCAGCGCGCGGGCGATGGCCACGCGCTGCTGCTGACCGCCGGACAGATTGGCCGGCCAGGCGTCGGCCTTGTCCTGCATGCCGACCTTGCGCAGCAGTTCCTCGGCGCGCGCGCGGGCGCGGTCGGCGGACCATTTCTGCACCGTGACCAGCCCTTCCATGACGTTGCCGATCACGGTCTGGTGCGGGAACAGCTGGAAGTTCTGGAACACCATGCCGGTCTGCTTGCGCACGCGCAGCACCTGCTCGCGACCCAGTTTCTGGCCGGGCTGGAAATGCACGGTCTCGGGGCCGATGGACAGCGTGCCCCGGTCGGGCGTCTCCAGCAGGTTCACGCAGCGCAGCAGCGTGCTCTTGCCGCTGCCGGACGGGCCGATCAGCGCGGTCACGCTGCCTTCGGCGATGGCGACATCCACTTTCTTGAGGACGGGATTGCCGCCGAAGGCTTTCTCGATCTTTTCCAGGCGGATCATCGATTCTTCTCGGAAAACACGGCATGCTGTCCGAAGCGCCGCTCCAGGCGGACCTGCAGGGCCGACAGGACGGAACTGAACGCCAGGTAGATCAGCGCCGCCTCGGTATAGAGGATCAGCGGTTCATAGGTGACGGCGGCGATGCGCTGGGCGGCCTGGAAGATCTCGGGCACCGTCAGCACCGCGGCCAGCGAGGTGTCCTTCACCAGCGAAATGAAGGAGTTCGACAGCGGCGGCACCGCCACGCGCGCGGCCTGCGGCAGGATGGTGCGGCGCAGGGCTTGCGCGCGCGTCATGCTCAAGGAATACGCGGCTTCCCACTGGCCCTTGGTGATCGATTCGATGGCCGCGCGGATCACCTCGGAGTTGTAGGCGCCCACGTTCAGCGTGAAGCCGATCAGCGCGGCGGGCAGCGGATCCAGCACGATGCCGGCGCTGGGCAGGCCGTAGAAGATCACGAACAGCTGCACCAGCAGCGGGGTGCCGCGCACCAGCCAGACATAGAAGCGCACCACGGCCACCAGCGGCGCCGGGCCGAACAGCCGGATCAGCGCCACCACGAAGGCCAGCGCCAGGCCCAGCGCGAACGAGGCCAGCGTCAGCGGCACCGTGAACACCAGGCCGGCGTGCAGCAGCGGCCAGAACGAGTCCGCCATCAGCTGCGCCCAGGCCGGCGCCGCCCAGCCATTGATCTGCGCCAGCAGCGCGTCGGGCAGGGCGGCCTGCAACCAGGTGGGTAGCGTCATGGGCGGACCCGCGGCTTACTGCGCCGACACGTCGGTGCCGAAGTACTTGACCGAGATGGTCTTGTAGGTGCCGTCGGCCTTGATGTCGGCCAGCGCCTTGTTGATGGCGGCGACCAGCTCGGGGTTGCCCTTGCGCAGCAGCACGCCCGAGCTGCTGAACTCGGCGGCCTTGTCGGTGGCGGCGATCTTGACCTTGGCGTTGGGCTTCTGCTTCTTGAAGTCCAGGTACGACAGGTTGTCGTTGACCGTGGCCTCGACGCGGCCCGAGGTCAGCAGGTCGATGGATTCGTTGAAGCCCTGCACGGCGACCAGATCGGCGCCGTGGCGCTGCGCCAGCTTGCCGAAGTTGCTGGTCAGCGTGTTGGCGGACTTGCGGCCCTTCAGGTCCTCGAAGGACTTGATGGTGGTATTGTCGTCACGCACGATCAGCACCGCGGCGGACGAGATGTACGGATCCGAGAAATCGTATTTGGCTTTGCGCGCGTCGGTGATGCCGACCTGGTTGATGACCGCGTCGTAGCGCTTGGCGTCCAGGCCGGCGATCAAGCCGTCCCACTTGCCTTCGACGAATTCGGCCTTCACGCCCAGGCGCTGCGCGATGGCGCGGCCGATGTCCACGTCGAAGCCGACCAGCTGGCCCGATGCCTCGTGAAAGGTGAAGGGGGCGTAGGTGCCCTCGGTGCCGAACTTGAGCACGCCGGCGGACTTGATCTGGTCCAGGCCCGACTGGGCGTGGGCGGCGGAGAGGGCGGCGACCTGGACCAGGCCGGCGACGAACAGCGTACGGAAGAGTTTCATTGGCGATGCTCCACGGGTATGGGGGCCTGGAGGAGCGACCTGTGGTTCAGGGCGCACTCCAGCGTAGCCGCACTCTAACAACGCGTCTATTTTTCCACAAAGCATAAGAAATAGTGAAAATATAACTTCCAGATATAACGAAAATCTCCGGAAACCCGGCTTTCCGGAGCCACGCAGGCAGCACCCCAAGGAGACGATGTGGAACAGCGATTGAACAGGAGGAAGTTCATGATGGCGGCGGCAGGCGCGGCCGCGCTGGCGGGCAGCGTGCCCGCGCAGGGCGGGGGAGGACTACGGCTGACGCCGGGCGGCGGGTCCATCACCCAGGTGCCGGGGCTGAAGGTCGGGCACTACACGGACACGCGGCGGCCGACCGGCTGCACGGTGATCATCGCCGAGGCCGGCGCCACGGCGGGCGTGGACGTGCGCGGCGCGGCGCCCGGCACGCGCGAGACCGACCTGCTCAATCCGTCCAACATGGTCGAGAAGGTCCACGCCGTGATGCTGGCCGGCGGCAGCGCGTTCGGCCTGGACGCGGCCGGCGGCGTGATGCGCTACCTGGAAGAACGCAAGATCGGTTTCGACGTGGGCGTGGCCCATGTACCCATCGTGCCGGCGGCGATCCTGTTCGACCTGGGCGTGGGCGACGCCTCGGTGCGGCCGGACGCGGCGGCGGGCTATCAGGCCTGCAAGTCCGCGAGCGCCGGCCCAGTCCAGGAAGGCAACGTCGGCGCCGGCGGCCGGGG
>NZ_JBICCO010000108.1:0-21676 GCF_043119405.1 Achromobacter sp. 413638 | reverse complement strand
TTGTTGTTTTTTTTTTTAACCCCGACCCCCGCCCCCCCCCCCCCCCCCCCCCCCCCCCAGGGGGGCGCTTTCGCGCCCCGATCACCGCCCGCCAGCGGCGGGCGCTGGCTTCAACCCGAGTTGCGCAGCCCCGCCGCGATGCCGTTGATGGTCAGATGGATGGCGCGCTGCACGCGTTCGTCTACCGCCGCGTCCGGATCGCGCTGGGCGGCGCGATGGCGGCGGATCAGCTCGATCTGCAGGTAGTTCAGCGGATCGATGTACGCGAAGCGCTCGCGCAGCGAAGCTTGCAGGGTGGGGTTGTCGGCCAGCAGCTCGCGCTGGGTCAGCAGCTTGAGCATGGCCAGCGTGCGGCCGTGCTCGGCGCTGATGGCGCCGAAGATGCGCTCGCGCAGCGCCCGCTTGGGCACCAGCTGGGCGTAGCGCGCGGCGATGGCCAGGTCGGACTTGGCCAGCACCATTTCCATGTTCGACAGCAGCGTGCGGAAGGCCGGCCACTCGCGCGCCATCTCGCGCAGCTGCGCCAGCCGCGCGCGGCGCGAGGCGGGGGCGCCCGGCGCGCCGGTTTCCAGATAGGCCTCGATGGCCGAGCCCATGCCGTACCAGCCGGTCAGCATCAGCCGGCATTGCGCCCATGAGAAGCCCCAGGGAATGGCGCGCAGGTCTTCGATGCGCTGGCCCTTCTTGCGCGAGGCCGGGCGCGAGCCGATGTTCAGGCCGGCGATTTCGCTGATGGGCGTGGACGCGAAGAAGTACTCGGCGAAGCCCGGCGTTTCGTAGACCAGGCCGCGATAGGTGCGTTGCGCGGTCTCGGACATGAAGGACATGGCCTGGCCGTGGCGCGCCATGTGCGCGTCTTCGGCGCTGGCGGCCTCGGCGCGCGGCGCCAGGCTGGATTCGAGCGTGGCCGCGACCAGCAGCTCCAGGTGCCAGCGGCCGATCTCGGCGTCCTTGTATTTGCTCTGGATCACTTCGCCCTGCTCGGTCAGGCGCAGCTGGCCGGCCACCGTGCCCGGCGGTTGCGCCAGGATGGCGTCGAAGCTGGAGCCGCCGCCGCGTCCCACCGAGCCGCCGCGGCCGTGGAACAGGCGCAGGCGCACGTGGCGCGCGGAGAATACGTCCACCAGCGCGCGTTCGGCCTGGTACAGCGACCAGTTCGAGGTCAGGAAGCCGCCGTCCTTGTTGCTGTCGGAATAGCCCAGCATGACTTCCTGCGCGCCGTGCTGCGCGCGCTTCACGCGTTCGCGGATCTCGGGCAGGTCGAGCCAGGCCGCCATGATGGCCGCGCCGCGCTGCAGGTCGGGAATGGTCTCGAACAGCGGCACCACCATGAGGCCGTCGTCGTCCTGGATCGGCGCGCCGGCCGGCGCGATCAGGCCGGCTTCCTTCTGCAGCACCATCACTTCCAGCAGGTCGCTCAGCGTCTCGGTGTGGGACACGATGGTCTGGCGCACCGCCTGCTTGCCGTAGCGCGCCCGGCCGGCCGCGGCGGCGCGCAGCACGGCCAGCTCGCGGGTGGTGTCCTCGCTGTACGCGATCCACGGCGAGGCCAGCGGGCGCGCCTGCGCCAGCTCGGCGCGCAGCAGCGCCACGCGCGCGTCCTCGTCCAGCGCCAGGTAGTCCAGCGGCTGGCCTTGGTATTGCGTGCCGGCGCGGGTGAACAGTTCGGCCAGCGCGCGCTCGTGCACGTCGGAACTCTGGCGCAGGTCCACCGTGGCGAGGTGAAAGCCAAATACTTCCACCGCCTGCTGCAGCCCGGCCAGGCGCAGCCGCACGATGGGCGCGCCGTGGTGGGCGGCCAGCGACTTGGCGACCAGCGCCAGGTCGGCGGCGAAGGCCTCGGGGCCGTCATAGGCCTGGGCCGCCACGGTGCTGCGGCGGGCCAGGTTCTGGCCGGTCAGGACCTGGGCGGTGGCGGCCAGGCGGGCGTACACGCCGACCAGCGCGCGGCGGTAGGGCTCGTCTGCGCGGTGCGGCGAGTCGTCGCCGCTATGGTCGGCCAGCGCCTGCAGGTCCGGGTCGGCGGCGATCAGCAGCGTGGTCATGGACAGGTCCGCGCCCAGCGCGTGGACCTCCTGCAGATAGTGTTCGAACAGCACCGTGGCCTGGCGCAGCAGCGCGCGTTCCAGCGTGCCGGCGTCGACGTTGGGATTGCCATCGCGGTCGCCGCCGATCCAGCTGCCCATGCGCAGGAACGGCTCCAGCGGCGGGGGCGGGGCGGCGAAGGGCTTGGCCGATTCGCGGTTCAAGAGGCGCGACAGGTCGCCGTACAGGCGCGGAATCGCCTGCAGGAAGGTGCTGCGGTAATAGGACAGCGCGTTCTCGATCTCGTCGGCCACCGTCAGGCGGGTGTAGCGCAGCATGCGGGTCTGCCACAGCGTGGCCACGCGGCCCAGCAGCGTGGCGTCGATCTCGGCCAGCTCCTCGGGGGTGAGCGTGGCGTCGCGGTGGGCCAGCGCCTGGGCGATCTCGCGGTGTTCGTCCAGCGTGCTCTTGCGCTGCACTTCGGTGGGGTGGGCGGTCAGCACCGGCATCACGCAGGCCTCGGCCAGCAGGCGGCGGATGCGGGCCGGGCCGACGCCGTGGCGGCCCAGCGTCTGCACGGTCTCGCGCAGGCTGCCGCGCGACGGCGCCGGGTCGGCCAGGGCGCGGGCGCGCTGGCGGCGGTTCTGGTCGCGGTCCTCGGCGATGTTGGACAGGTGCAGGAAGTAGCTGAAGGCGCGCGCCACCGAGTTCGGGTCGCTGCCCTGCAATCGCTTGACGCGCTCCTGCAGCAGCTTGCCGTCGGCGTCGTTGCCCTCGCGGCGGAATTTCACCGCGGTGCGGCGCAGCGTCTCGATGGTGTCGAACACCCGCTTGCCCTCGCATTCCGCGATGACCGTCCCCAACAGCCGGCCCAACAGCCGGATATCGTGACGCAAGGGTTCAGCGGAATCGGACTGCGGGCGGCTGCTGCTGGCATTCATCGGGCGGGTATCCGTCGGACGGGGTGGATGGAACAGGGAGGGGGATCGGGGCTCCACGCCACGCGCCATGCGCGCCTGCCGCCCCGGCGGGGCGGCGTTTTTCATCTTGGGATGGCCCGGCGACGAAAAACGCGTGGAGCAACAACACCAGAAAGGAAAAGCGCTTCGATTTTACGCAGCGATCCTTACGGGAAACGCCGGGCGCTGCGTTAAAGTGCGACTGATCCCTTCGTAATTCGATAAACCCCCTTTATGCAAAACCATCAACGTCGCGCGCTCGTGCTGTTTTCCGGCGGGCAGGATTCCACCACCTGCCTGGCCTGGGCGCTGGAGCGCTATGCGCATGTGGAAACCGTGGCGTTCGACTACGGCCAGCGCCACCGCATCGAGCTGGACGCGCGCCTGACCGTGCTGGCCCGCATCCGCGAACGCTTTCCCGACTGGGCGCCGCGCCTGGGCGAGGACCATCTGCTGGACCTGAAGGTGCTGGGCCAGGTGGGCGACACCGCCATGACCAGCGACCGCGCCATCGAGATGCAGGCCAACGGCCTGCCCAATACCTTCGTGCCGGGCCGCAACCTGCTGTTCCTGACGCTGGCCGCCGCGCTGGGCTACCGCCGTCAGCTGGACGTGCTGGTGGGCGGCATGTGCGAAACCGATTTCTCCGGCTATCCCGATTGCCGCGACGACACCATCAAGGCGCAGCAGGTGGCGCTGGGCCTGGGCCTGGGCGCGCGCGTCACCATCGAGACGCCGCTGATGTGGATCGACAAGTCCGAGACCTGGGCGCTGGCCCGCAAGCTGGGCGGCGACGCGCTGGTGGATATCGTGGTCGAGGACAGCCACACCTGCTATCTGGGCGAGCGCGGCGCGCGCCACGACTGGGGTTACGGCTGCGGCGAGTGCCCGGCCTGCAAGCTGCGCAAGGCGGGTTGGGCCAAGTGGGACGCGGGCGGCCGTCAGGCCGGCTGAGGTCAGGACGCGTCGGGGCTTGCGCGTCGGCGCGGTCCAGGGATTACGCGCATTCCGTGTTTCCGGCGCTCTGTGTTTCCGGCGCACGCGGTGACGCGGTTCAGCCGCCCTGCCTGGCCCGGCCGATGAAGCGCCAGCGCAGGATCGCGGCGCAGGCCAGGATGCCGACCGCGAGCGCGGTCGACAGGACGATCGCGCCGCGCGCGCCATGACGCTCGACCATCTGCGCGTAGGCCACCGGCGCGGCGGCGGTCAGCAGGAAGCTGGGGATCAGCAGCCCGCCCACCACCGCGCCGTAGCTGCGGTAGTCGAACAGCGCCAGCGGCAGCGTGCCGCGCGCGATGGTCAGCAGACCGTTGCAGGCGCCGTAGGCCAGCGCATAGACCGCCAGCATGGCCACGTCGCCATCCGAGGCCAGCGCCAGCGCGAAGGACAGCGGCAGCAGCAGGCACACGATCAACGTCATTGTCAGCGGATGCAGCCGCCCGCCCAGCGCAACGTCGACCAGCCGGCCAGAGAATTGGCCCACGCCCCAGAGCGCGGCCACGCCCACGGCCGCGGCCGCCGCCAGTCCCAGGCCGGTCAGGATGGAGATCAGATGCGCGGCGTTGCCCGCCGCCAGGAAATTCGTCAGCATCGCGATCAGCGCGTACAAGGCGCCGGCCAGCCGGCGCTCGCCCTGGCTGCGCGCCAGGCCGCCAGCCGCCGCGCCGGCCTGCGGCGCGGACGCGGCGTAGCGCTGGCGCGGCAGCGCCAGGAACAGCGGCGCGGTCGCCAGCGCCAGCGCGCCATAGGCCAGCACCGCGCCGCGCCAGCCCAGCCATTCGGCGAGCAGGTGCCCGACCGGCCACATCACGGTGGACGCCAGCCCGCCGAACAGGGTGATCTGCGACATGGGCCGGCGGGCGGTCGGCCCGGCGGCGCGGGCCAGCGAGGCGAAGGCCGCGTCGTACAGGCTCAGCCGCATGCCCGTGCCCAGCACGGCCCAGGCCAGGTAATAGTGCGGCAGCGCATGGGCCGAGGCCAGCGCCACGCAGCCCAGCGCCGAGAGCACCGCGCCGGCCGGCATCACGCGGCGGCCGCCCCATCGATCCACCGCCACGCCGGCGATGGGCGAAACCAGCGCCATGGTCACGATGGCGGCCGAGAAGCCGCCATAGACGGCGGCCGAGTTCCAGCCCAGGCCGGCGGTGATCGCCGGACCGAGCGCGCCGATCAGGTAGAAGGTGACGCCCCAGCCGATCAGCTGGGACAGGCCCAGGCAGACGATGGCCCGGACGCCGACCGGCGGACGGACGGGAGCGACGGCAGACAGGCCGCCGGCCGCGTCCCGGGGCGGACTCACGGCCGGCCCGGCGGCGTGGCGTCGCCGTCGCCCAGCGCGCGCTGCATCAGCACCGTGTCGCGCCATTCGCCATGCTTGTGGCCGACCGACCGCAGCGTGCCCACGGGATGGAAGCCCTGGCTGGCGTGCAGCGCCAGCGAGGCCGCGTTGCGGCTGTCGCCCACCACGGCCAGCATCTGGCGCCAGCCGGCCGCGGCGCAGCGCTCGACCAGTGCGGCCAGCAGCTTGCCGCCGATGCCGAGTCCGCCGCGGCCGGTCTTCACGTAGACCGAGTCTTCCACCGTGTGGCGGTAGGCCGGGCGCGGGCGGTACGGCGTGGCGTAGGCATAGCCCACCACCTCGCCGTCGATCTCGGCCACCAGGTAGAACATGCCCTGGGCCAGCACGGCGGCGCGGCGCTGGCGCATTTCCTCGATGGACGGCGGGTCCAGCTCGAAGGAGGCGGTGCCGTGCAGCACATGATGGGCGTAGATGGCCTTGATGGCGGGCAGGTCGGCGTCGACGCTGTCGCGGATGAGGAGGGTGGGGGCGGGCATGGACGGTTGGGCGCAGGAATAAAAAAACGGCGGAGGAAGTGCCGTCGGATCAAGTGCCGCCGGCATCCGGGCCGACGGCGCAATCCAGTAAGCCGTCAGTGTGAGGCAGGCAGACCTATTATTAAAGCTTTGGCCTATTATGAATTGCATAAGTAAAACTTTGGATTTGAGGTCATGCGTGGACTGAACCTGGACCATTTGCGCATGTTCGCGCAGGTGGCGGAACTGGGCAGCTTTTCCGCCGCCGCCGAACGCAACGGCGTGACGCAGCCGGCGGTCAGCCTGCAGGTGCGGCAGCTGGAGCGGCGCTACGGGCTGAAACTGGTCGAGCGCGTCGGCCGGCGCGCCCGTCCGACGGCGGCCGGGCTGGAACTGCTCACGCACATCCGCGCCATCGACGCGACGCTGGCCCAGGCCGAGCAGGCCATGACGGCGCATGCCTCGCAGGTCAGCGGCCGGCTGCGGCTGGGCACGGGCGCCACCGCCTGCACCTATCTGCTGCCGCCGCTGCTGGCGGACCTGCGGCGGCGCTTCCCGGCGCTGGAGGTCGTGGCCAGCACGGGCAACACGGCCGACATGCTGCGCGGGCTGGAGAACAACACGCTGGATATCGGCCTGGTGACGATGCCGGCCCCGGGCCGCATGTTCCAGGTCGAGCCGCTGCGGGAGGACGAATTCGTGGCCATCTTCCCGGCGCGCGGACCGATCGCGATTCCGGCCAGCGCCACGCCGCAGGCGCTGGCGGCGCTGCCGCTGGTGCTGTTCGAGCCGGGCGCGCGCACGCGGCGGCTGGTGGACGACTGGTTCGAGGAGGCCGGCCTGGCGGCCAAGCCGGTGATGGAGCTGGGCAGCACCGAGGCCATGAAGGAGATCGTGGCCGCCGGCCTGGGCTGCGCCGTGCTGCCCAGGCTGGCGGTGTCGGGCGCGGGGCGGCGCGACGCGCTGACCGTGTTGCCATTGGCGCCGCGCCTGGCGCGCACGCTGGCCATCGTCATGCGCGGAGACAAGCCGCTCAGCCGAGGGCTGCGGCACCTGCGCGAGGCGCTGCTGGGCTTGCGGGTCTGAACGCATAGGGGTGGAACACGTCCACCGGCAGCTGGTTGCAGGCTTCGACGCACTCACGCACGGCAGCCATGTCCTTGAACCGCAGCCCGCTGGGTATGCCCTGCATGTCCAGGTTCATCGCCAGCGTCACCAGGTCGACGTTGCCGGTGCGCTCGCCGTTGCCGAACAGGCAGCCCTCGACGCGGTCGGCGCCGGCCATCACCGCCAGTTCGGCGGCTGCGACGGCCGTGCCACGGTCGTTGTGCGGATGCACGCTGAGCACGATGCTGTCGCGCCGCGCCAGGCGGCGGTGCATCCATTCGATCTGGTCGGCGTAGACGTTGGCGCTGGCGCATTCCACGGTGGATGGCAGATTGATGATCATCTTGCGCTCCGGGCTGGGGTTCCAGATGGCGCTGACCGCGTCGCAGACCTCCAGCGCATAGTCCAGCTCGGCCAGGCTGAATGTTTCGGGCGAATACTCGTAGATCCATTCCGTGCCGGGATCGGCGTCGGCCAGGGCGCGGATCTGACGCGTGCCGGCCAGCGCCAGGTCCTTGATCTCATCCCGGCTCATGCCGAAGACGATGCGGCGCCACTGCGGCGCGATCGGGTTGTACAGGTGGACGATGGCGCGGCGAGCGCCGCGCAGCGATTCAAAGGTGCGTTCGATCAGGTCGGGCCGCGATTGGGTCAGCACCTCGATGGTGACGTCGTCGGGAATGCGTTCTTCCTCGATGAGCTGGCGCACGAAGTTGAAGTCCGTGTCCGAGGCCGATGGGAAAGCAACTTCGATTTCCTTCATGCCCACGGCGACCAGCTGTTCGAAGAAGCGCAGTTTGCGCGCGGCGTCCATCGGTTCGATCAGGGCCTGGTTGCCGTCGCGCATGTCGGTGCTCATCCAGATGGGCGGCGCATCCAGGCGGCGCGACGGCCAGGTCCGCTCGGCATAGTCGCGGGTGAAGGGGTGGACGGGGCGGTATTTGTGTTGGGGCTGTTCGAGCATCATGGGGTGTCCTCGGGCGGTCGCTGGTGCCGGCCAGGCCGTGCGCGCGCGGGAATGCGCCGTGGCGGCTGCCGGTCGGGAATGCAAACGGGAAAGCGAACGTGGCGGCTGGGGCCGCGCGGGGACCCAGGGCTGCCGGGCGGCCACGGGGCGCTAGGCCCGGCAACCGCGGCGTAGTCGTAGCGCGAGGGTCGAGCGCCGCCGGCGCGCGCCGCCGCCCGCCGCGCAAGCGGCAAGGGTCGGGGCGGTGGGGCGGATGGCGGGCATGAGGGAGATGCAGGGAAATGTCAGGTGAACGGGAACGATGGTAGGTACACTGAAACAGACCGTCTACCGCCAATCAGACATGAATCGTCGAAAAAAGGACATTCCGTCGCCCGCGCCCAGCGCCGCGCCGGCGCGCAACCATCCCCGCACCCCCGCGAACCTGGACCTGTTCCCCTACGAAGCCTCGGCGCGGCCCGTGGCCGGACTGGCGGTGGACTACGAGGACGGCCATCGCGTGCGCCGCCATCGTCATCGCCGCGCGCAGCTGCTCTACGCGATCTCGGGCGTGATGGTGGTGGAGACCGAGGCGGGCATCTGGGTGGTGCCGCCCACGCGCGGCGTGTGGGTGCCGGCCTGGGTGGCGCATGGCATCCGCATGAGCGGCGAGCCGCGCATGCGCACGGTGTTCGTCGAGCCGGGCGCGGCCGCGCACCTGCCCACGCAGTGCTGCGTGCTGTCTATCTCGCCGCTGCTGCGCGAGCTGATGGCGGCGGCGACCGAGGTGCCGCTGGACTGGCAGCCGGGCACGCGCGACGGCCGCCTGATGATGCTGCTGCTGGACGAGCTGCGCCAGGAACCGGTGCTGCCGCTGCATTTGCCGCAACCGGCCGAGCCCCGGCTGGCGCGCATCTGCCGCGCCATCGTGCGGCATCCGGAGCGGCAGGACGGCGTGGCCGACTGGGCCCTTGAATTGGGGGTGGATCCCAAGACGGTGCAGCGCCTGTTCCTGCGCCATACCGGCATGACCTTCGGCCGCTGGCGCCAGCAGGCGCGGCTGCTGGCGGCGATGGAACGGCTGGCGCGCGGCGAGCGGGTGCTGGACGTGGCGCTGGACCTGGGCTACGAGAGTCCGAGCGCCTTCGCGGCCATGTTCCGCAAGGCCTTGGGCGAGCCGCCCAGCGCCTTCGCGGCGCGCGGGGCGGCGTCCGCCTGAGGGTTGCGGGACCGGCGCGGGCATCCGGGCGCAAGCCGGCGCGAACCTGGCCTGAAGTCAGCGCGAATCTGGCGCGTGGGGCTCCTCCGGGCATGTCCCCAGGCGCGCGGGCGCGGAACCGGCGTATTATTTAGCGTTTCGCCCGTCCGCTAACCGCCTGAGAAAGATCATGCCGCACTACCGTTCCCGCACCTCGACCCACGGCCGCAACATGGCCGGCGCCCGCGCCCTGTGGCGCGCCACCGGCATGAAGGACGGAGACTTCGGCAAGCCGATCATCGCGGTGGTCAACTCCTTCACGCAGTTCGTGCCGGGCCACGTGCACCTGCGCGACCTGGGCGCGCTGGTCGCCAAGGAAATCGAGGCCGCCGGCGGCGTCGCCAAGGAATTCAACACCATCGCCGTGGACGACGGCATCGCCATGGGTCACGGCGGCATGCTGTATTCGCTGCCGTCGCGCGAGCTGATCGCCGACTCGGTCGAGTACATGGTGAACGCGCATTGCGCCGACGCGATGGTCTGCATCTCGAACTGCGACAAGATCACGCCGGGAATGCTGATGGCCGCGATGCGTCTGAACATCCCGGTGGTGTTCGTGTCGGGCGGCCCGATGGAAGCGGGCAAGGTGAAGTCGCCGACGGACGGCAAGGTGATCGCCAAGATCGACCTGATCGACGCCATGATCAAGGCGGCCGATCCCAATGTGTCGGATGCGGATGTGGCCGAGGTCGAGCGCAGCGCCTGCCCGACCTGCGGTTCCTGTTCCGGCATGTTCACCGCCAACTCGATGAACTGTCTGACCGAGGCCATCGGCCTGGCGCTGCCGGGCAACGGCACGATCGTGGCCACGCACGCATGGCGCAAGGGCCTGTTCGAGCAGGCCGGCCGCCTGGTGGTGGATCTGTGCCGCCGCTATTACCAGGAAGAGGACGCGTCGGTCCTGCCGCGCAGCATCGCCACCAAGAGCGCGTTCGAGAACGCGATGGCGCTGGACGTGGCGATGGGCGGCTCGACCAACACGGTGCTGCACCTGCTGGCCGCGGCGCAGGAAGCGGGTGTGGATTTCACGATGGCCGACATCGACCGCATTTCGCGCAAGGTGCCGTGCCTGTGCAAGGCGGCGCCGGCCACCGACAAGTACCACATTGAAGACGTGCATCGCGCGGGCGGCATCCTGGGCATCCTGGGCGAGCTGGCGCGCGCGGATCTGCTGGACCTGTCCTGCGGCAATGTGCACAGCGGCACGCTGGGCAATGCGATCGCGCAGTGGGACGTGGCGGGCGGCGCGGGCGAGGCGGCGCAGAAGTTCTATCGCGCGGCGCCCGGCGGCATTCCGACGACGGTGGCGTTCAGCCAGGACGCGACGTTCCTGACGCTGGACACGGACCGCAAGACAGGCTGCATCCGCAGCAAGGAAAACGCGTATTCGAAGGACGGCGGGCTGGCGGTGCTGTACGGCAACCTGGCCGAGAAGGGCTGCATCGTGAAGACCGCGGGCGTGGATGAGTCGCAGTGGGTGTTCACGGGACGCGCGCGGGTGTTCGAGAGCCAGGATGATGCGGTGGAAGGCATCCTGGGCGACAAGGTCGTCGCCGGCGATGTCGTGGTGATCCGCTACGAAGGGCCGAAGGGCGGGCCGGGGATGCAGGAGATGCTGTATCCGACGTCCTATCTGAAGTCCAAGGGTCTGGGCAAGGTGTGCGCGCTGTTCACGGACGGGCGTTTCTCGGGCGGGTCGTCGGGGCTGGTGATCGGGCATGCTTCGCCGGAGGCGGCCGAGGGCGGCACGATCGGGCTGGTGGAAGACGGCGATGTGATCGAGATCGATATTCCGCGGCGCAAGATGCATCTGGCGGTGTCGGATGAGGTGCTGGCGCGGCGTCGCGAGGCGATGAACGCGCGGGAGAAGGCCTGGGAGCCGGTGGATCGGGAGCGGGTGGTGTCGCTGGCCTTGCAGGCTTATGCGGCGCTGGCGACTTCGGCGGATCGGGGGGCGGTGCGGGATCTTTCGCAGCTCAAGCAGAAGCGTTGAGGGTTTGGGTTTTGGAGAAGACGGCGCCTTTGTGGCGCCGTTTTTTTTGGGTCTTTTTTGGGGGGCTGGAGTGTTGGCGGTTTGTGAGGCTGTTGTCTTCACTGCTGCTACTGCTTTTGCTGCTGCTGCTGGTGCTTCGTTGAGCGTTGTGTGCTGGCGCTTCGTGGGTCGCCCCTCGGGCGGGGCGTCGCGGCTGCTCGCGCCCACGATCGCGGTCCGGAGCCTTCGCTCCGGACTTCCCTAGGCGGGGGCCCCCCCTTCGTCATCCTCGTTGCCGCGTGCGGCGGCTGCCTTCGGATTCCCTCGGGCGCATCGAGGTTGCTCGCAGCCGCGCCGCCCCGCCCGAGGGGCTGCGAGTTTCGAGGGATGTGGCGTTGCTGGAGCCGTGGTCGGGGGCGGGGTTTGCGTCGCCCGCAGAAACCGGCCGCGCGGGCGGCCGGTTTCTGCATACGTGGTGGCTTGCGTCGTGGGGGTGTTGGTTGTGGAGGGGCGTGCCTTGCCTGGCGGTGAGTGTTGGCGTGTGCTGCGTGGCCTGCTGTTCGCCGTTCATGCGTATAGCAGTTCGCACGCTGCTTTCGCAGTCACGCCTACCAATCCATATCCAGTGGCGGCACATCCTCATGCGACGGGAAGCGCGGCAGCACTTCCTCCGCCAATTCCTGGATGGCTTCGGCGGCGGGGCGGCGTGAGAACTGGATGCCCAGGGCGACGTGGTTGACGCCGGCAGTCTGCCATTGCGAGAGCAGATCGATGAGCGCGTGGCGGCCGATCTGCAGGATGAAACCGCCGTGCAGCAGGGTGGGCGGGTGCGTGGGGTCGTCGACCAGGTCTATCCATTCGTTGGTGGCGTGAGGGCGGAAGCCGCCGTCGGGGATGCGGTCGCGCCAGGCCTGGATTTTCTGGCCCAGGGCCTTGGGGCCCGCGGGGACGACGGACGAGCCGGGATAGGTGAGCCAGCCGTCGGCGTGTGCGGCGATCCAGTCCGGGGATTGGCCGCTGGCGCCGGTGACGAGCAGGGGGATGGGGCCGGCGGCGGGCTTGGGCAGGAGTTCGGCGTCGGTGATGTGGCCGAGCGGCGAGGTCAGGGCGCGACGGCCGGGTTGGAGCAGGCGGCGGAAGTCGACCACCGCCTGGGCGAAGCGCTCGGCGCGCTGGTCGTGTTGCAGGCCGTAGGCGGGGAACTCGATGGGACGGTCGCCGGAGGCGATGCCCATGACGAGGCGGCCGCCGGAGAGTTGGTCGATGGTGGCGGCGGATTTGGCGAGGTCGATGGGGTGGCGCAGCGAGAAGATGGCGCTGCCAGTGGCCAGGGAGATGCGCTGCGTCCTGGCGGCGAGGTAGGCCAGGTAGGTAAAGGGGTCGAAGAGCTGGCCGGCGTCGCCGAAGCGCGGGTCGTACAGCGGGATGTCGCGAACCCAGGCGGCGGCGAAGCCGCGGGCGTCGATGTCGCTGACGAGGCGGGACTGGCCAGCCAGCACGCGCATGTCTCCTTCATAAAAGCGCAGCGGCAGGAAGATGCCCAGCGTCAGCGCGTCGGGCGCGAACATGCGGCGGTAGCCGGGATGGCGGGCATGCGCGGCCCAGGAGGCGCCGGACGGCATGTCGATAGAGTTGGTAGTAGTCGCGTTCATATTCATGATGATGATGATCAGTGCATCCGCCAGCCGGATGCCGCGGATCCGGCTTTGCCGGTCCGCAGGCATGCCCCCTTGAGGGGGAAGCGCGTAAGCGCTTCGGGGGTGGGCGTCACCCCTTCGGTCCGCAGGCATGCCCCCTGGGGGGAGGCGCGCAAGCGCTTCGGGGGTGGGCCTACTCATGCCCCGATGGCGGGCTCCGGGAGCATGATGCCGCGCTGCACGGCGGGTCTGAGGGCGATGCGTTCGTGCCAGTCGCTCAGATGCGGGTAGGCGTCGAAGTCGAAGCCGATGAGGCGGGCGATATGGGTCCAGCCGAAGTGGGCGATGTCGGCGATGCTGTATTCGTCGCCGGCGAAATGGGGCTGGCCGCTGGCCAGGTGCTGGTCCAGCGTTGCGTAGGCTTCGTGCGTGAGGCGGCGGTAGCGTTCGATGGCGATGGGGTCTTTGTGGGCGGCGAAGATTTCGAAGTGGACGCGTTGGCCGATCAGCGGGCCGACGCTGGCGGCGTGGAAGATGAGCCATTGCGTGGCTTGCCAGCGGGCGCGCGGTTCGGCGGGCAGCAGGCGGCCGGTTTTCTCGGCCAGGTAGAGCAGGATGGCGGCGGATTCGAACAGGGTGATGCCGGTCTCGTCGTCGGTGAGGACGGGGATGCGGCCATGCGGGTTCAGGCGCAGGAAGTCGGGCTGGCGGTGTTCGCCCTGGTTGATGTGGACGTGCTTGAGGGTGTAGGGCAGGCCGAGTTCTTCCAGGGCGATGGTGGCCTTGAAGCCGTTGGGCGAGCTGTCGGTGTAGAGCGTTAGCATGCAGGTTTCCTAAATAGTCGTCGGCGCTGCCCCGACGTGCTTTGAACGTTTCAGGAGCTATGATCGTCAGTGACGGCGCCATTGGGAAACGATGATTTCTGCGCGCTGGATTTAGGAAAACTATATTCATGAGCTCTTCGATTCCGCTGGCGGCGCTGCGCGCCTTCGTCGAGGTGGGCAGGCGCGGCAGCATCAAGGCGGCCGCCGAGGCCTTGCATGTGACGCCGGGGGCGGTCAGCCAGCAGGTGCGCTTGCTGGAGGACCGGCTGGGCGTGGCGCTGTTCACGCGCGAGCGCCAGGGCTTGCGGCTGACGGCTGACGGCGCGGCGGCGCATCCGCTGCTGCGGCAGGCGTTCTCGCAGATCGAGGCGGCGGTGGACATGCTGGCGCGGGCGCCGTCGCGGCAGATCGTGACGGTGAGTACGATGGCGTCCTTCGCGGCGTCGTGGCTGGTGCCCCGGCTGGCGCGTTTTCGCGCGCGACATCCACGTATCGAGCTGCGGGTCGAGGCCTCGTCGTCGGTGGTGGATCTGCGTCGCGACCGCGTGGACGTGGCGCTGCGGCACGGGCTCGGGCGCTATCCCGGCCTGCGCGCGGTATGGCTGATGGCGCCGGTGCTGGTGCCGGTGGCGAGTCCGGCGCTGCTGGGACGGCGCAAGGGCTTGCGGTCGCCCGCCGAGTGTCTGGACCTTCCCCTGCTGCATGATGCCGACCGCGCGGACTGGCCGCTGTGGCTGGCGGCGCATGACGTGGCGGTCGATGCGCGCGCGCGGCGGGGTTCGTCCTTCGATGATGACTTCCTGCTGATCCGCGCGGCCGAGGCGGGGCAGGGCTTGGCGCTGGTGCCGCAGGAGCATGCGCGCGCCGAGATCGAGGCGGGCAGGCTGGTGCAGGTGCTGCACAAGCCCTGGCCGGCGCGCTTCGCGTATTACGCGGTGACGCTGCCCGATGCGTTGGAACGGCCGGAGGTGCGGGCCTTCGTGGAGTGGGTGGCCGAAGAGGCGGCGCTGGACGATGCGGCGCCGGAAGGCGCGGACAAGGCGGCAGGCGTGGCGCACGCCGCCGCGCCGGTGCGCGGCAAGCGGACTGCGACGGCCAGCGGCGCCGCGAAGCGCAGGAGCTGATTCACATGAGCGGGAGCCAGGCATGATCGAAACGCGCTTGCTGCGGCAATTCATCGCGGTGGCGGAAGAGCTGCATTTCAACCGCGCGGCCCAGCGCCTGCACATGGCGCAGCCGCCGTTGAGCCAGGCGATCCAGCGGCTGGAGGCGCAGGTGGGCGCGCCCTTGCTGGCGCGCACCAACCGCAGCGTGACGCTGACGCCGGCGGGCGCGGCATTCCTGGAGACGGCGCGACGCATGCTGGCGGCGCTGGACGAAGGGGTGGCGCAGGCGCGGCGCGTGGCGCAGGGCATGGAAGGCCACCTGACGGCGACCTTCGTCAATATTTCTCCCTATGAATCGCTGCTGCGCGGGTTGCGGCGTTTCCGCGCGGCGCATCCCGCCGTGTCGTTCACGCTGCGCGAGGCGACCACGCGCGAGCAGGTCGAGGCGCTGGAACTGGGACGCGCCGACATCGGCCTCATGCGCCATCCCGGCGTCAGCGCGCCGAGTCTGCATTTCGAGACCTTGCTGAGCGAGCCGGTGCTGATCGCCTTGCCAGCCTCGCACCGTCTGGCCGAATGCGATGTGGTGGAACTGGCCGCGCTCAGGGAAGATGCGTTCGTGGCGTCGGCGCGCACGCTCGGCCCGGGCTTTCATGACCAGCTGGTTTCGCTGTGCCTGGCGGCGGGCTTCGCGCCGCGCGTGGCGCAGGAAGCGCGGCGGCTGGAGACGGTGGTGGCGCTGGTGGCCAGCGGTTTCGGCGCGGCCCTGCTGCCAGCCTCGCTGGCGCGCGAGCCGCGCGGCGATGTTGTGTTCCGACCGATCTCGGTGGACGCGCCGGGCGCGCTGCGGCGGCTGGATCTGCTGCTGGCCTGGCGGGCTGGTGACGCCTCGCCGATACGGGATTCGTTGATCGCCGCGCTGCGCGAGGCGACGCGGCCCGTGGGCCAAGCCGACGCCGCATAGCGGTCACGGCGATATCCGGCGCGTCTCGTCGGCGCATGAATTGAATATTTTACGGATGGCCGCGAGCGCCGCACCATGACGCTTTCCACGGGATATCAGGAAGACCGTCATGCAATACCGCCGCCTGGGCCAGTCGGCCCTCAAACTGTCCGCGCTCTCCTATGGCAGCTGGATCACGTTCGGCACCACGCTGGACGACCGCGCCGCGCGCGACTGCCTGGCTTGCGCCTATGACCACGGCATCAATTTCTTCGACAGCGCCGAGGTCTATCTCGGCGGCGAGGCCGAGCGCATGCTGGGCCGCGCCATCAAGGCGCTGGGCTGGCCGCGCGACGGCTATTGCGTGTCGAGCAAGGCGCTGTACGGCGCCGCCGACAATCATGCGCCAGGAGGCGGGCCGCGCCCGACGCAGCAGGGCCTGAGCCGCAAGCACCTGGTCGAGGCTTGCGAGCAGGCGCTGCGGCGCTTCGGGCTGGATTATCTGGACCTGTACCTGTGCCATCGACCGGACCCGGACATGTCGATCCCGGAAATCGCCTGGACCATGCACACGCTGGTGCAACAGGGCAAGATCCTGTACTGGGGCACTTCGGAATGGCCGGCGGCCGACATCGAGACGCTGTGCGCCTTTGCCGAGCGCCACGACCTGGTGCCGCCGCAGCTGGAGCAGCCGCAGTACAGCCTGTTCCATCGCGAGCGCGTCGAGCACGAGTACCGTCCGCTGGTCGAGCGGCGCGGGCTGGGGCTGACGACCTGGTCGCCGCTGGCCTCGGGCGTGCTGGCCGGCCGGTATGACGAGGGCGTGCCGGCGGATTCGCGGCTGGCGGCGGAGGGCTTCGGCTGGCTCAAGGATTTCGTCTACGCCGACCGCCAGGAGGCGATGCAGGCCGCCGCGCGCCGCTTGCGCGACGTGGCCGATGAGTTGGGGGCCACGCGCGCGCAGCTGGCGATTGCGTGGGCGTTGCGCAATCCGGACGTGAGCACGGTGCTGCTGGGCGCGTCCGGCGTGGCGCAGCTGCGCGAGAACCTGGGCGCGCTGGATCTGCTGCCCAGGCTGGACGCGGCGGCGGTGGCGCGGATCGAAGCGGCGGTGGACGGCGCGGCGCCGCGAGACTGACGCCGGCGCTGGCGTTTCCTACAATCTCCGTCCTGGAAGCAGGCCCGCCGCGCCTGCCATGCACTTGGAACGGACATGCTCGCGACCTCCGCGCTGGATTTGATAGGAAACACGCCCCTGATCTCGTTGGACCGGATCCACGCCGGCCCGGGCCGGCTGGTCGCCAAGGCCGAGTTCCTGCAGCCCGGCGGCAGCGTGAAGGACCGCGCCGCCAAGGCCATCCTGCTGGCGGCGCGCGCGGATGGCCGGCTCAAGCCGGGCATGCCGGTGGTCGAGATGACCAGTGGCAACATGGGCGCGGGACTGGCCGTGGCCTGCGCGGCGCTGGGGCATCCCTTGCTGGTCACGATGTCTGCCGGCAACAGCCCGGCGCGCGCCCGCATGCTGGAAGGGCTGGGCGCCGAGGTGATCCTGGTGCCGCAGGTCGATGGCGCGCCCGGCCAGGTCACGGGCGCGGACGTGCAGGCGGCGGCGGACATGGCCGCCGCGCTGGCGCGCGAGCGCGGCGGATTCTATGTGGACCAGTTCAACGCGGTCGAGTGCATCGCGGCGCACGAGGCCGGCACGGGCCGCGAGATCCTGGAACAGCTGGGCCGACCCGCCGACGGCTGGGTCGCGGCGGTGGGCACGGGCTGCACCTTCATGGGCGTGGCGCGAGCCATGAAGGCCGCCAGCGCGGCAACCGTGTGCGCCGCCGTCGAGCCGCTGGGCTGCGAAGTGCTGGCCGGCCAGCCGGTCTCGAAGGCGCGGCACCTGATCCAGGGCACCAGCTACGGCGCGGCGCCGCCGCATTGGGACGCGTCGCTGATGGACCTGAGCCTGGCCGTGACGGACGAGGAAGCCGAGGCGTGGCGTCGGACGCTGGCGGTGCGGGAGGGACTGTACGTGGGCTATTCCGCCGCCGCCAATGTGTGCGCCGCCGTGAAGCTGCTGCAATCGGGCCGGCTGCGCGCGGATGCGGTGGTGGCCACGGTGTTGTGCGATACGGGCCTGAAGTACTGAGCGCCGGGCCAGCCGCGCCCGCGTTCGTGTATGCGTGCGCGGCTACATCCGCGCCGCGATGAAATCCAGGAAGCAGGCGATGCGCCGCGACAGCTGCGTGTTGCGGTAGTAGACGGCATTCAGCGGCTGCAGGTAGTCGGTGTAGGCGTGTTCCATCACCTTCACCAGCCGGCCGTCGGCCAGCTCGTCGCGCACCATGAAGTCGGACAGGCAGGCGATGCCCACGCCGCGCAGCGCCAGCTGGTACTGGGTCTCGCCGCTGGAGGTGGCCAGCGTGGGGGTGATGGCGAAGCTGGAGCCGCCCGCGTGGCGCAGCGGCCAGACGTTCAGGCTTTCCGGCTGCGTGAAGCCCAGCAACTCGTGTTGCAGCAGTTCGTCCACGTCCTTCGGCTCGCCCCGGCGCGCGATGTAGTCGGGACTGGCCAGCAGCCAGCGCGGCGCGGGGCGCAGCGGGCGGGCGTGCAAGGTGGAGTCGGTCAGCGGACCGGCGCGCAGCGCCACGTCGCTGCGGTGTTCCATCAGGTCGACGATACGGTCGTTGCTGGTCAGCTCCAGCGTGATTTGGGGATAGGCGCGGCGGAACTCGGCCACATGCGGCACCACGCAGTGCAGCATCACCGGCGCCGAGGCGTCCACGCGCAGCCGGCCGGCGGGCTGCTGGTGCACCATGCGCATGCATTCCTCGGCCTCTTCCAGCGATGCGACGATGCCGCGCGCCTTCTGCAGGAACAGCGCGCCTTCCTCGGTCAGTTCCATGCGCCGCGTGGTGCGGGTCAGCAGGGTCACGCCCAGGTCTTCCTCCAGCCGCGACAGGCCGCGGCTGACGCCGGATGCGGTCTGGCCCAGCATCTCGGCGGCCGCGCTCATGGTGCCCGCGTCCACCACGGCCAGGAACAGGCGCAGGGCGTCGGAATTCAGGGACATTCGTGACTCCAAGGCATAAGTATTGTGAGTTTATCGGTGTTTTTCTCAATGATCCATGCGCGCAGAATGTGCGGCCATTGAGATACCCGCTGGAGCAAGACCGAATGATCCCCACCAAACCCCTGGGCCGCGACGGCGCCGAGATTCCCGCGCTGGGCCTGGGCGTGTTCCGCATGCCTGCCGAGGACACCGCCCGCATGACCCGGACCGCGCTGGAGCTGGGCTACCGCCATATCGACACCGCGCAGATCTATGGCAACGAGGCCGACGTGGGCCGTGGCATGGCCGAGGCCGGCGTGCCGCGCGACCGGATTTTCCTGACCACCAAGGTCTGGGTGGACCACTACCGGACGCCCGACCTGCTGCGCTCGGTCGAGGAAAGCCTTGCGCGGCTGCGCACCGATTACGTGGACCTGCTGCTATTGCACTGGCCCGGCGACAAGGCGCCGCTGGCCGAGCAGATCGATGCGCTGAACCAGACCGTATCTTGCGGCTGGGCGCGCCACATCGGTGTCAGCAATTTCAACATCAAGCTGATGCGCGAGGCCGCCGCCCTGAGCGCCGCGCCGCTGGTCACGAACCAGATCGAGTTCCATCCCTACCTGGACCAGGACGCGGTGCGCGCCGAGGCGGCCGCGCTGGGCATGACGGTGACGGCCTATTTCGGCATGGCGGACGGCAAGGTGCTGACCGATCCCGTGATCGGCGAGATCGCCGCGCGCCTGGGCAAGACGCCGGCGCAGATCGCGTTGCGCTGGCTGGTGCAGCAGGACAACGTGGTGACGCTGACCAAGACCTTGCAGCGCGACCGCGCCGAGGCCAATGCGCGCGTGTTCGACTTCGCGCTGTCCGCCGACGACATGGCGCGCATCGCCGCGCTGGCGCGTCCGGACGGCAGGCTGGTGTCGCCGGACGGGCTGGCGCCTGCTTGGGATTGATCGCGTGTTATCGGGCGGCCGCGTTCAGCCGTGCAGCGCCCGCCCGAAGGCCGCCAGCACCGATTCGTGCAGCGTTTCCGACAGCGTCGGATGCGCGAACACGGTGTGCATCAGGTCTTCCTCGGTGGCTT
This sequence comes from Achromobacter sp. 413638, assembly GCF_043119405.1. Taxonomy (NCBI): domain Bacteria; kingdom Pseudomonadati; phylum Pseudomonadota; class Betaproteobacteria; order Burkholderiales; family Alcaligenaceae; genus Achromobacter; species Achromobacter sp. 413638. The sequence continues at coordinate 1,952 of NZ_JBICCO010000108.1, read as the reverse complement.
CCAGCGCGGTTGCCACGCCGTAGCCGGTGATCAGCTCCGAGGCTTCCGGGTGGATGATGTGCGCGCCCAGCAGCTCGCCGGAGCGGGCATCGAACACGGTCTTGACCAGGCCCTGGTCCTCGCCCATGGCGATGGCCTTGCCGTTGCCGGCGAAGGTGAACTTGCCCACGCGGATCTCGCCGCCATGCCTGGCGGCATGCTCGCGCGCGCGCGCCTCGGTCATGCCGATGCTGGCCACTTGCGGGTGCGAGTAGGTGCAGGCGGGAATGCGCAGCGGGTCGATGGCGTGCGCCGGCTTGCCGGCGATGGCTTCCACGCACAGCACACCTTCATGGCTGGCCTTGTGCGCCAGCCAGGGCGCGCCGGCCACGTCGCCGATGGCGTAGACGCCCGGCTCGCCGGTGCGGCACAGGCCGTCGGTGACGATGTGGCTCTTTTCCACCTTGACGCGCGTGCCTTCCAGGCCCAGGTTCTCGACGTTGCCGACGATGCCGGCCGCGACGATGACGCGCTCGACTTCCAGTTCGCTGCGCTTGCCCTGCTGTTCCAGCGTGACCTTCACGCCGGTGGCGGTGGGGCTGGAGGCCGTGACGGCGCACTGCGTCAGCACGCGGATGCCTTGTTTCTCGAAGGCCTTGCGCGCCAGCTGCGAGATCTCGGCGTCTTCCTGCGGCAGGATCTCGGCGGTCATGTCGATCAGCGTGACGTCGGCGCCGACCGCGCGATAGAAGCTGGCGAACTCCGCGCCGATGGCGCCGGCGCCCACCACCAGCAGCGACTTGGGCACGGCGTCTGGCACCAGCGCCTGGCGATAGGCCCAGATGCGCTCGCCCAGCGGCAGCGCCGGCAGCTCGCGGGCGCGCGCGCCGGTGGCCAGGATGATGTGGCGCGCCGACAGGGTGCCGCCGTTGTCCAGCGCCAGCCTGCCGGCGCCGGCGAGCCGGGCGCTGGCCTGGATCACCGTCACGCCGTTCTTCTTCATCAGGTGCGCCACGCCCTGGCCCAGGCGGCCGGCCACCTTGCGCGAGCGCGTCACCATGGCGGGCAGGTCCGGGCGCGCGGCGTCGGCGCCGGTCACGCCATAGTGCGCGGCCTCGCGGCAGGCGCGCAGCACCGTCGCGCTGTGCAGCAGCGCCTTGGTGGGAATGCAGCCCCAGTTCAGGCAGATGCCGCCCAGCTCGGCGCGCTCGACCAGCGCGGCCGACAGGCCCAGCTGCGCGGCGCGGATGGCGGCCACGTAGCCGCCGGGGCCGCCGCCCACCACCACCACATCGAAACTCGTCTTGGTCATGGCGGGGCTCACAGCAGGATGCGGACGGGGTTTTCGATGCGGGCGCGGAACGCGGCCAGCCACTGCGCGCCGACGGCGCCGTCGACCACGCGGTGATCGGCCGACAGCGTCACCGTCATGACGGTGGCGGCTTCCAGCTCGCCGTTCGGGCCGACCACGGGGCGGCGCTCGGCCGCGCCCACGGCCAGGATGGCGGCCTGCGGCGGATTGATGATGGCGGCGAACTGCTTGATGCCGTACATGCCCAGGTTGCTCACCGTGAGCGAGCCGCCGGTGAATTCCTCGGGCTTCAGGCGGTTGACCTTGGCGCGGCCGGCCAGCTCGACGATCTCGGCGGCGATGGCGGACAGCGACTTGTCGTCGGCGTCGCGCACGATGGGCGTCACCAGCCCGCCCTCGGTGGCCACGGCCACCGAGATGTCGGCGCCGGCGTGGTATTCGATGGCGTCGTCCTGCCAGCTGGCGTTCACTTCCGGCACGTCGCGCAGCGCCTGGGCGGCGGCGCGCACGATGAAGTCATTGACCGACAGCTTGATGGCGCCGGCCTGGTTGGCCTGCGCGCGCAGCGCCAGCAGCGCGTCCATGCGGCAGTCCACCGTCAGGTAGAAGTGCGGCACGGTCTGCTTGCTTTCGCTCAGGCGGCGGGCGATGGCGCGGCGCA
>NZ_JBICCO010000107.1:0-22325 GCF_043119405.1 Achromobacter sp. 413638 | reverse complement strand
TAATATTTCAGCCGGCGCGGGGGGGGCCAACCCCCCGCCACCGACACTGATACCGGACAGCCGCAGACACCAAGATCCCTATGCCCAATACCGATATCGTCATCAGCAACAAGCTGGGCCTGCATGCCCGGGCGGCCGCCAAACTGACGCAGCTGGCCAGCAGGTTCTCCAGCGAGATCTTCATTTCGCGCGGCGCGCAGCGCGTCAATGCCAAGAGCATCATGGGCGTCATGATGCTGGCCGCCGGTCTGGGCGTGACGGTCCGTCTGGAAGCCTCCGGCGCCGACGCCGAGCTGGCGCTTGCTGAAATCGAAACCCTGTTTGACAGCAAATTCGGTGAGCAGGAATAGAACGTCCCCTGAACCGGCCGGCTCGGGTGCTGCCCGGGCCGGGTCCGTCACGTCCCAGGGGGACGTCCCGTCCGGGGCTGGCGCTGCCAGCCCCGTCGTCTGTCTGTACGGCAAGGGCGTGGCTCGCGGTTACGCCATCGGGCGCGCCGTGGTCATGGGCGCCGCGGCGCTGGAAGTGGCGCATTACCGCATCGCGCCGGAAGATATCGCCGCCGAAAGCAGCCGCCTGACCCAGGCGCTGGCCGACGCGCAGCAGGAACTGTTGCTGCTGGCCGACACCCTGCCGGCCGACGCCCCGCGCGAGCTGGGCGCCATGCTCAACGTTCACAGCCTGCTGCTGGGCGACCCGCTGCTGGCCGAGCAGACGCTGGCGCTGATCGCCGAGCGGCACTACAACGCCGAATGGGCGCTGACCACGCAGGGCCAGATCCTGGGCCAGCAGTTCGACGCCATGGAGGACGAGTACCTGCGCGAGCGCGGCGCCGACGTGCGCCAGGTCATCGAGCGCGTGCTGCATGTGCTGGCCGGCACGTCCGCCATGCTGCCGGACATGGGCCATGTGGACGGCGACGAAGCCCTGATCGTCGTGGCGCACGATATTTCTCCCGCCGACATGCTGCGCCTGCGTGGCGGCCGCTTCGCCGCCTTCGTCACCGACCTGGGCGGCCCCACGTCCCATACCGCCATCGTGGCCCGCAGCATGGGCGTGCCGGCGGTGGTGGCCCTGGGCAACGTGCGCGAGCTGGTGCGCGATGGCGACACGCTGATCATCGACGGCGCTTCGGGCGCCGTGGTGGTGAATCCCTCGCCGCGCATCTTGCAGGAATACCGCCGCCGCCAGTCCGCCTACGCCGACGAGCGCGCCGAGCTGAGCCTGCTGCGCGACGTGCCCTCGGTCACGCTGGACGGCATCGACGTGGTGCTGTACGCCAATATCGAACTGCCCGAGGAGGCCGCGCTGGCGCTGGCGTCCGGCGCGCACGGCATCGGCCTGTTCCGTAGCGAGTTCCTGTTCATGGGCCGCGCGGACCTGCCGGGCGAGGAAGAACAGTACGAAGCCTATGCCTCGGTGGTGAAGGTGATGGCGGGCCGTCCCGTCACCATCCGCACGCTGGACATCGGCGCGGACAAGACGCTGGATGGCGAGGCCACGGTGGCCACCAACCCCGCGCTGGGCCAGCGCGCCATCCGCTACTGCCTGGCGCGCCCCGAGATGTTCGCCACGCAATTGCGCGCCATCCTGCGCGCCTCGGCCCACGGGCCGGTGCGCCTGCTGATCCCGATGATCGCCCATATGCACGAAGTGGTCGCCACCAAGGCCGCCATCGAGGCCGCGCGGCGTGAACTCGACGCGCGCGGGCAGGCCTATGCGGCCCACATGGAAGTGGGCGCCATGGTCGAGGTGCCGGCCATCGCCATCGCCATCGAGCCTTTCGCCCAGGCGCTGGATTTCCTGTCCATCGGCACCAACGACCTGATCCAGTACACGCTGGCGATCGACCGCGGCGACCACGACGTGGCGTCCCTGTACGACCCGCTGCATCCGGCGGTGCTGCGCCTGGTCGCGAACACCATCAACGCCGGCGAGCGCGCCGGCAAGCCGGTGGCGGTCTGCGGCGAGATGGCCGGTGATTCGCGCATGACCCGGCTGCTGCTGGGCCTGGGCCTGACCGAGTTCTCCATGCACCCGCAGCAGTTGCTGGACGTCAAGCGCGAAGTGCGTCGCGCCCATTCCAATGCCTTGCGGATCAAGGTGGCCAGCGCGTTGAACCGCGCCTTGCCGGTGGACCTGGACGCCCTCGGACCAGGCTGATCCTGTTTCGGAGGCGCCTGCGGCGCCTCCCTGGCGCGGGGCCTTCCCAATGAAAAAGCCCGGAACCGCAAGGTTCCGGGCTTTCTTGTCTGCGCTACGCCCGGCGCTCGCCGGGCGGGTCGGATCAGCTGTGGTACGCCGATTCGCCGTGGCTGGTGACGTCCAGCCCTTCGCGCTCCTGGTCTTCCGGCACGCGCAGGCCGCACAGGGCGTTGGCGATCTTGTAGGCGATCAGGGCCACCACGCCGGACCAGACGATGGTCAGCAGCACGCCTTCGAGCTGCACCCAGAGCTGATGAGCGATCATGCCGGGCTCGGCCAGGCCGGGGCCGCCCAGGGCCTGGGCATTGAACACGCCGGTCAGCAGCGCGCCGACGATGCCGCCTACGCCGTGCACGCCGAACACGTCCAGCGAGTCGTCGGCGCGCAGGATGCGCTTCAGGCCATTCACGCCCCAGACGCAGACGACGCCGGCTATCACGCCGATGACCAGCGCGCCCGCGGGACCCACCAGCCCGGCGGCCGGGGTGATGCCGACCAGGCCGGCCACCGCGCCCGAGGCCGCGCCGAGCATGGACGGCTTGCCCTTGATGCTCCATTCGGTGATCAGCCAGGCCAGCACGGCGCCGGCGGTCGCGATCATGGTGTTGAAGAAGGCCAGCGTGGCGTTTTCGTTGGCGGCCAGGGCCGAGCCGGCGTTGAAGCCGAACCAGCCCACCCACAGCAGCGCGGCGCCGACGAAGGTCATGGGCAGGTTGTGCGGCTGCATGGCTTCGCGGCCGTAGCCCACGCGCTTGCCGATCACATAGGCGCCGACCAGGCCGGCCACGCCGGCGTTGATGTGCACCACCGTGCCGCCGGCGAAGTCCAGCGCGCCGCGCGCATTGAGCAGGCCGGGCGCGGTTTCGGACGCGAACCAGACCATGTGGGCGATGGGCACGTAGGCGAAGGTGAACCAGATCACCGTGAAGACCAGCACCGCCGAGAAGCGGGCGCGTTCGGCGAAGCTGCCCACAACCAGCGCGCAGGTGATGCCGGCGAAGGTGGCCTGGAACGAGGCGAACAGCAGCTCGGTGAGCGAGTTCGACATGGCGTACTTGCCGTCCGCCGGCGTGAACATGCCGGAGAAGAAGGCGCGCGACAATCCGCCGAAGAAGGCATTGCCTTCGGTGAAGGCGAGGGAATAGCCGTAGATGAACCAGAGCACCAGGCCCAGCACGAAGGTACACAGCACTTGCAGCAGCACCGAGAGCACGTTCTTGCTGCGTACCAGGCCGCCATAGAACATCGCCAGGCCGGGCACTGCCATCATCAATACAAGCAGGGTAGAGACGAGCAACCAGGAGATATCTGCTTTATCCATTTTTCAGGCTCCGATGAATCTTGCTTTAGTTGTTTACAGCGCGGCTTCGCCCGCTTCGCCTGTGCGGATACGGATCACTTGTTCCAGCGGGGCGGCAAAGATCTTGCCGTCGCCGATCTTGCCGGTGCGGGCGGCCATTTCGATGGCCTCGATCACCTGGTCGACCAGGTGGTCGGGCACGGCGGCTTCGACGCGCAGTTTGGGCAGGAAGTCGACGGCGTATTCAGCGCCGCGGTAGAGCTCGGTATGGCCCTTCTGGCGGCCGAAACCTTTGACTTCGGTAACCGTGAGACCCTGGACCCCGATTCCGGACAGAGCCACACGCACCTCGTCGAGCTTGAAGGGCTTGATGATGGCGATGATGAGTTTCATGGCATTTCCTCTCATGGTTGCACGTTGGCCTCGTCAATCAAGCAAGTTCCATGCCATGTCCGGAGATACCCGGAAAGAGGGCGCGCAGGCGCGCAGCTTGTGCCTGGTTGCACCAATATAGTGCGTCGACGCACGACTGTCAGCCTCGAAGTGGTGCATGGCGGCGAGCGGGGTGAGGGATGAAACCAAACGTGTTTCCGGCGCGCTGGTTGTTGCCAATTGCAGCTTCGCGGGTGCCTTGACGGGTTATGACGATATGCCCGGGCCACTGTTGCGATTCATCGCGCCATGGGCATGCGGGCGGGCTTTGATGCAACGGCGGCCGCTAGGCCGGGCGCGGCGTGGCGGGCAGAAAGCCCGTCGCCGCGAGGCGCGCGCGTGGCGCCGGCCGGGCCCTTGCCGGGCGGGTTCCAGGTATTCCCGATGTATGGAAATTGGGGCCAAGCGTTGATACGAGGGTTTACACGCAGCCGCTTGTGGCCGCAACGCGCCTGCTCAAGAATCGGATCCAGCCTGTGCCTGACACGGGCTTGAATGGGGCCGCACAAGGCGTCCGGCGTGGCGGCCCTCTCTACAAGAAACAAGCAAGAAAGAGGAATTCATGAATATCGAACGCAAGACCCTGGGCATTCTCGCGCTGGCTGCCGCCGCCGTCCTGATGGCGGGTTGCGACAAGAAGGACGACAAGGCCGCCACGCCTGCGGCGCCGTCCACGTCGGCTCCCGCATCGTCGTCTTCCACCACGCCGCCGGCCGCCACGACGCCGGCGCCTTCCTCGTCGGCCGCCACGCCCGCCGAATGCGAAGCCTACGTCGCCAAGGTCAACGCTTGCATGGACAAGCTGGGCAATGGCAATCCAGCCGTGGCCAGCTTCAAGCAGCAGATGGAAGCCGCCAAGGCGCAGTGGGCCGCCGTCACCGACAAGACCCAGCTTGCCTCCCAGTGCAAGCAGGCCAGCGACCTGTTCGCGCAATCGGCCACCCAGATGGGCTGCCCGTAACGATGTTGGTAGGGGGCTGCCGCGAGGCGGCCCGGTTTTCTCCTGTGCTTTGTGGGCGGTCACCGCATGCGGTCCGCCCTTTTTTTTGCGTCGGATCCGCGCAGGGCCGGCGAGGCCCATTGCGCCATGCCCGCGCCGGTGGGCGCAGTCCGTCCGGACGCACTACACTGGAGCCAGCCAGGCAACAACAAGGAGTACTGCCATGAATTCCCGCACCCAATGGATGGAAGACATCCAGAAGAACATTTCCGACCTGATCGCACGCAGTCCCGCCGCGGATGTCGAGAAGAACGTGCGCGCGATGATGGCCCAGGCCTTCACCAAGATGGACCTCGTCACGCGCGAGGAATTCGACGTGCAGGCCGATCTGCTGGCGCGCACCCGCGCCCGCGTCGACCAGCTGGCGGCGCAGGTGCAGCAACTGGAAGAGCGCCTGTCGGCTCTGAGCAAGTAGGTTCAGGCAGGGTCCGCCCTGCAAGGGCGGGATATTTCCAGCACGGCCGCCTTCGGGCGGCCGTCGGCATTTGGGCATACTGGCCTGCCGCTGACCGTGATCGGAGGCCGCCTTGTCCCTTGCCGTACTCGCCAGCCGCGCGCTCAGCGGCGCTCATGCCCATGTCGTGCGGGTCGAGACCCATCTCGGCCCGGGACTGCCGGGCTTCAATGTGGTCGGCCTGCCCGATGCTGGCGTGCGGGAAAGCCGCGAACGGGTGCGCGCCGCCATCATCAACAGCGGCTTCGAGTTTCCTGCCGGCCGCATCACCGTCAACCTGTCGCCGGCCGACCTGCCCAAGGAATCGGGCCGCTTCGACCTGCCGATCGCGCTTGGGCTGTTGCTGGCATCGGGGCAGTTGCCGGAGCCGCCATCCGCAGGCGACGCGGGCGGCAAGCCGCCCGCCATGCCGGCGTCCGAGTCCATACTGGCGCGCCTGGTCCTGGCGGGCGAGCTGTCGCTGACCGGCGCGCTGACGCCTGTCACGGCGCCGCTGCTGATCGCGCTGGGCGTGGCGGGCGATCAGCCCGACGCGACGCTCGTCCTGCCCGCCGGCAGCGCGGAGCAGGCGGCCTGGGTGCCCGGCCTGCAGGTGTTGTCGGCTCGCAGCCTGGCGGACGTAGCGGCGCACATCACGGGCGCGCATGCCTTGCCCGACGCGGTGCCGGCGCCCTGGCCCGAGCCGCCGCCCGTGCCTTGCCTGTCCGACGTGCGCGGCCAGCCGGCGGCGCGGCGCGCGCTGGAGGTGGCGGCCGCCGGCGGTCACAGCCTGCTGATGGTGGGGCCCCCGGGGGCGGGCAAGAGCATGCTGGCGCAGCGGCTGCCGGGCCTGTTGCCGCCGCTGTCGCGCACGCAGGCGCTGGAGGCCGCTGCCGTGGCGGCGCTGGCCGGTCATGCGCAGGCGCCCGCGGGGCAGCCGCCATTCCGGGCGCCGCATCATTCCCTGTCCGTACCGGCGCTGGTGGGTGGCGGCACCCATCCCCGGCCCGGAGAGATCAGCCTGGCGCATCACGGCGTGCTGTTCCTGGACGAACTGCCCGAATTCAACCGACGCACGCTGGAATCGCTGCGCGAGCCGCTGGAAACCGGCCGGGTGCTGATCTCGCGGGCCATGCGCACGGCGCGGTTTCCGGCCCGCTTCCAGCTGGTCGCGGCCATGAATCCTTGCCCCTGCGGGTGGCGCGGACATCCGGCGCGGGCCTGCGCCTGCACGCCCGATCAGGTGGCGCGCTACGCGGGCCGCGTCTCCGGCCCCTTGCTGGACCGCATCGACCTGCATCTGCGCTTGCCGCCGGTGGCCCCGGAAGACCTGGACGGGCCGCCGGGGGAGGCCTCGCCGGCGGTGCGCGAGCGGGTCCTGGCCTGCCGTGGGCGGCAATTGGAACGTCAGGACAAGCCCAACGCGGCCTTGGCCGGCGCGGAGCTGGACCGTCATTGCGCGCTGGACGAGAGCGGGCGGGAGCTGCTGCGGCAAGCCATGCGCCGCCTGCGCGGCTCGGCCCGCGTGCTGCACCGGACGCTGCGGGTGGCGCGCACGATCGCCGACCTGGAGGGCGCGGAACGGCTGGGCGCCCGGCATGTCGCGCAGGCGGTGCAGTACCGGGCGGAGTGAGAGGATAGGGAGGGTTTGGTGAAATCCAGGGACATATGGCATCCGGATTTGGCTCGCCATTGCAGGGTGATCCCTTATCCGATTCGACAAAAGCCCGGAAATCGCCATATAATCAAAGGCTTTCCTGGATCTGGCGTGCGCGCGAGCTGCCTTTGGGCTTCGCGCATGGGGGAAAAGCGCTGCGAAACATGCTTTCGAGCATGGCCTGGCTTTAGGGTTAATGCCCTGGGGTTAATGCCCCGGGATTAATGCCCCGCGCGCAGGCAGCAGTGATCGCTGGAAGGCGATACCAGAGCAGTACCACAGAAGTGGCAACAGGTTCGACAAGTCTTGTCGCGCCGCCCTGGGCAGCAAGCCCGGATTTGCCTGGCTTCGGATTCGATTCCGTCGCGGGCAGGCCGGTCTGGCTTATCTGGCTCACGGCGCCGTCAGGCACCTGGCGTCATGTAAATCAACAATCAGTGTTTAGTTTAGGGAATCAACATGCCCAAGATGAAGACCAAGAAAAGCGCCGCAAAGCGCTTTCAGGTTCGCGGCAGCGGATCCATCAAGCGTGGTCAGGCGTTCAAGCGTCACATCCTGACCAAGAAGACCACCAAGAACAAGCGCCAGCTGCGCGGTTCGGCTGCGGTCCATGAAACCAACGTGGCTTCCGTGAAAGCCATGATGCCTTTCGCTTGATCTAAGGGAGATCTACTATGCCTCGCGTCAAACGCGGCGTTACCGCCCGTGCCCGTCACAAGAAAGTCATTTCCGCCGCCAAGGGTTACCGTGGCCGCCGCGGTAATGTGTTCCGCATCGCCAAGCAAGCGGTCATGCGCGCTGGCCAATACGCCTACCGCGACCGCCGCAACAAGAAGCGCACGTTCCGCGCGCTCTGGATCACGCGTATCAACGCCGCCGTCCGTGAGCATGGCGTCAGCTACAGCGTGTTCATCGCCGGCCTGAAGAAGGCTGCGATCGAGCTCGACCGCAAGGTCCTGGCCGATCTGGCCGTGCGCGACAAGGCCGGCTTTGCCGCCATCGTGCAGCAAGCCAAGGCTGCGTTGGCTGCCTGATCGCGCGCTTTAACTCATCGCGCATCGCTGCAAACGGGGCTGTCATGGCCCCGTTTGCGTTTTGAGGGCTGGATTCATGACTCAATCGATTGACGACCTGGTCTCCCAGGCGCAAGAACGTTTCGCCGCGGCCAAGGACGCCGCCGCGCTCGAAAACGAAAAGGCCCGCTTCCTGGGCAAGGATGGCGCGCTGACCGTGCTGCTCAAGGGGCTGGGCAAACTCGACCCCGAGCAAAAGCGCGAGATGGGCGCGCAGATCAACCAGGCCAAGAAGAAGGTCGAGGAGTTCCTGAATCTGGGCCGCGCCGCGCTGGCGCAAGCCGAGCTGGACGCCCGTCTGGCTTCTGAAACCATCGACGTCACCCTGCCGGGCCGTGGCCGCGCGCCGGGCGGCATCCATCCGGTGATCCGGACCTGGGAGCGCGTGGAAGAGATCTTCCGCTCCATCGGCTTCGACGTGGCCGATGGCCCCGAAGTCGAGAACGACTGGACCAACTTCACCGCCCTGAACAACCCGCTGGACCATCCGGCGCGTTCCATGCAGGACACGTTCTACGTCGACATGCAGGACGCCGACGGCCTGCCGCTGCTGCTGCGCACGCACACCAGCCCGATGCAGGTGCGCTATGCCCGCATGCACAAGCCGCCCATCAAGGTCATCGCGCCGGGGCGCACCTATCGCGTCGACAGCGACGCCACGCACTCGCCCATGTTCCACCAGGTGGAAGGGCTCTGGATCGCCGAGGACATCTCCTTCGCCGACCTGAAAGGCGTGTACACCGATTTCCTGCGTTGCTTCTTCGAAAGCGACGACCTCGTCGTGCGTTTCCGCCCGTCGTTCTTCCCCTTCACCGAACCGTCCGCCGAAATCGACATGATGTTCACGTCGGGGCCGAACCGCGGCCGCTGGCTGGAGATCTCCGGTTCCGGCCAGGTGCATCCGCAAGTGGTGCGCAATTTCGGCCTGGATCCCGAGCGCTACATCGGTTTCGCCTTCGGTTCCGGGCTCGAGCGCCTGACCATGTTGCGCTACGGCGTCAACGACCTGCGCCAGTTCTACGAAGGCGATTTGCGCTTCCTGCGCCAGTTCAACGAATAATCGAAGCGACGGCTGATCATGCAATTTCCCGAATCCTGGCTGCGTTCCCTGGTCAATCCCGAGATCGCAACCGATGAACTCGCGCACCGGCTCACGATGGCCGGCCTGGAAGTCGAAGACGCCGTGCCGGCGGCCCCCGCGTTCAGCGGCGTGGTCGTGGCGCGCATCGTCGAGATCGCGCCGCATCCGGACGCCGACAAGCTGCGCGTCTGCCAAGTGGACGACGGCTCCGGCGCGCTGCTGCAGATCGTCTGCGGCGCGCCCAACGCGGCCGCCGGCCTGACCGTGCCGCTGGCCCGCGTCGGCGCCGAACTGCCCGGCGGCATGAAGATCGGCGTGGCCAAGATGCGCGGCGTGCAATCGTCCGGCATGCTGTGCTCGGCGCGCGAGCTGGGCCTGTCCCAGGATCACGCCGGCCTGATGGAACTGTCCGGCGACCTGGCTCCCGGCCTGTCGATCCGCGACGCGCTGGACCTGGACGACACGCTGTTCACGCTCAAGCTCACGCCGAACCGCGCCGACTGCCTGTCGATCCTGGGTGTGGCCCGTGAAGTCGCCGCGCTGACCGGCGCGCCGCTGTCGGTGCCCACCGCCAAGGCCGTGCCCGTGACGCTGGACGAGCGCCTGCCCGTCAAGGTCGAGGCCCCCGATCTGTGCGGCCGTTTCGGCGGCCGCGTGATCCGCGGCGTCAATGCCCGCGCCGCCACGCCGGAATGGATGAAGACGCGCCTGGAGCGCGCCGGCCAGCGTTCGCTGTCGGCGCTGGTGGACATCTCCAACTACGTCATGCTCGAGCTGGGCCGTCCGTCGCACGTGTTCGACCTGGACAAGATCCAGGGCGACCTGTCGGTGCGCTGGGCCCGCGAAGGCGAGACGCTGGAACTCCTGAACGGCCAGACCGTCACGCTGGATTCCAAGGTCGGCGTAGTGGTGGCCGGCGACACCGTCGAAAGCCTGGCCGGCATCATGGGCGGCGAAGCCACGTCCGTGACGCTGGACACGCAGAACATCTATCTGGAAGCCGCGTTCTGGTGGCCGCAGTCGCTGGCCGGCCGCGCGCGCCGCTACAAGTTCAGTTCGGAAGCCAGCCATCGCGGCGAACGCGGCGTGGACTACGCCACGATTCCCGAGCACATCGAATTCATCACGCGCCTGATCGTCGACATCTGCGGCGGCCAGGCCGGTCCGCTGGACGACCAGATCGTCAACCTGCCCAAGCGCGAACCCGTGCGCATGCGCCTGGCGCGCTGCCATCGCGTGCTGGGCGTGCCGGTGACGCAGGCCGACGTCGGCCGCATCTTCGGCAGCCTGGGCCTGGAATACACCATTGAAGGCGACGACTTCGTGGTCACGCCGCCGTCGTTCCGCTTCGACATCGAGATCGAGGAAGACCTGATCGAGGAAGTCGCGCGCATCTACGGCTTCGAGAACATTCCCACCGTGCCGCCCATGGCGCGCGCCAAGATGTTCTCGCAGCCCGAAGTCCGCCGTGGCAACCACGCCCTGCGCCGCCTGGCCGCCGCGCAGGACTACCAGGAAGTGGTCAACTACAGCTTCGTCGAAGCCGACTGGGAACGCGACTACGCCGGCAATACCGACCCCGTGCGCCTGGTCAATCCCATCGCCAGCCATCTGTCGGTGATGCGTTCCAGCCTGATCGCGGGCCTGGTGGCCAACATCGTCCACAACGCCAACCGCAAGCAGACCCGCGTGCGCCTGTTCGAGCTGGGTCGCGTGTTCACGCGCGACGCCGCCGCGCAGGACGGCCCGCTGGCCGTCGCTGGCGTGCGCCAGCCGCTGATGCTGGCCGGCGCCGCCTGGGGCCCGGCCGTGGAAGAGCAGTGGGGCGCGCCCGCGCGCCACGTCGACTTCTACGACGTGAAGATGGATGTCGAGGCGCTGTTCGGCGCGCGCGGCGACCGCCTGCGCTTCGAGGCCGCCGCGCATCCCGCGCTGCACCCCGGCCGCAGCGCCCGCGTCTCGCTGGATGGCAAGGTCGTCGGCTGGATCGGCGAACTGCACCCGCGCTGGGCGCAGCAGGCCGACCTGGCCCATGCGCCGGTGGTGTTCGAACTGGACGTGGCCGCGCTGTCGGAAGGCGAGCTGCCCCAGGTCCGCGAGCAGTCGCGCCAACCCATCGTGGTGCGCGACCTGGCCCTGTGGGTCGACGCCCAGGTGCCGGTCCAGTCCATGCTGGACACCGTCACCGCGCTGGCCAAGACCGATCCCCAACTGGCCGTGCTGCGCGATCTGCGCCTGTTCGACGTGTGGCGCGAGAAGTCCCAGGATGGCGTGCCCGCTTCCGAGAAAAGCCTTGCTTTCCGATTCTGGCTACAGGACACTGAGGTCACGCTGGACGACGCCCGGGTGGCGGACTGCATGGCGCGCATCAGGGATGCCCTGATCAGCGCACACGGTGCGCGACTCCGCGCTTGAACATGGGGAACACTATGCTTGCCGAGCCGCGTACCCTGACCAAGGCTGAACTGGCCGAGCTGCTCTTCGAGCGGGTCGGCCTGAACAAGCGCGAGGCCAAGGACATCGTCGATACCTTCTTCGAAGAGATCCGCGACGCGCTCGCGCGCGGCGACTCCGTGAAGCTCTCGGGATTCGGCAACTTCCAGGTGCGCGACAAGCCGCCGCGCCCTGGTCGCAATCCCAAGACGGGCGAGACCATTCCCATCGCCGCGCGCCGCGTGGTGACCTTCCATGCCAGCCAGAAGCTCAAGAGCGTCGTGGAGCAGGCCACGCCGGCTGCGCCCGACGCCGTGGAGTGATACGCTTTGTCGGTAAATGTTATCGGCGCTCGACGCAACGCGGCATAAAATCTACTTATGACACGTCCCGAATCCACCGTTACCACCTTACCGCCCATTCCCGCCAAGCGCTACTTCACCATCGGTGAAGTCAGCGACCTGTGCGGCGTCAAGCCTCACGTCTTGCGGTACTGGGAACAGGAATTCACGCAGCTCAAGCCGGTGAAGCGGCGTGGCAACCGCCGCTACTATCAGCATCACGAAGTGCTGCTGATCCGCCGCATCCGCTCGCTGCTGTACGAACAAGGCTTCACCATCAGCGGCGCGCGCAATCGCCTAGGCGACGCGCGCGACACGCCGCATGACCAGGACGCCGCCGTGCGCCTGTCCGGCGCCGAGATGCAGGCCCTGCGCAATGAGCTGGGCAATGTGTCGGCGATGCTGGGCGAAGCGTTGGGCATCAAGCCCGGCGCGCAGGCTGGCGATGCACACGCCGCCAGCATTCAATCCTCCGGCGTGTCCGCGCCGGCTGCCTGATTCCGCTTGCGCTCGCGCCGGCCTCGTGCCGGCGCGGTGTTTGCCGGCAATACGTCTCCCTTGTTTTTGAAGTCAGCGTGGCCAGAGCTGCTATGCACGACGTGCGTTGTCGCACGCTTGTGCATCGCGTGGGCGTTGCCGTGGTCTGACCTTGTCGTGCCTGGCGCCGCGACGTCGCCGGCATCGACGTGGCCGTTGGGGATGTGGTGGCGACCTGGCGCTCCCTTGCGGATGGCGTGTATGTTGATTGCACATCGACAGGCGCGAGGGTATCCCTTGCATTCAACAGGGTCCGCGCAAGCATGTTCAACGTGTGTCCCAAATTTTTTTCGAGCATCTGCAAAATTTTTCGCGTGAGTGCGTGCAAACAATTTTTTGCTCTGCTATAATCTTTTTCTTTCGGGGCGTAGCGCAGCCTGGTAGCGCACTTGCATGGGGTGCAAGGGGTCGCGAGTTCGAATCCCGCCGTCCCGACCAGCAGTTCAAAAAGCCGTCAGTGATTTTTCACTGACGGCTTTTTTCATTGCCGCTGCCTGCTGCGGACAGCCCGACTCCGGATTGACCGTCTTCCATTGCGACGAGATCCTTGAAAATCTGAACGAGCCTGCGCAAAGGAAGAGAAATGAGTCATCTGTTGGTGCTGGTCGTCGGTGATGACATCGAGCGCCAGTTGCAGCCATATCACGATTTCGATTGCACGGGGACAAACGACGAGCATGTGCAGTGCATCGACATCACGGCTGAGATACTGGCTCGGATTGATGCGGGAGAGCGGCTGCCTGGGGTGTTGAGCGATTATGGTTTGAAGGATCACATCCTTGCCGATGAAGCTCACGCCAGAATCGTCGGTGAGCGGGCTCCAGATATGCGGGGATATGCCGTCGTGCAGGACGGAAAACTCTTCAAGGCTGTGACGCGGACTAATCCAAACCATAAGTGGGATTGGTGGGTTATCGGTGGACGCTGGTCGGACTTGCTGATAACCAAACCAGGAGCGGATGCCGAGCTTGACGGCAATCTGTCCAGTTCATGCCAGGAACAACCGGCTGTGAATCAGGCACGCAAGGGCGATATCGATATGGAGGCCATGCGCGACAAGGCGGGGCGGCAGGCCGCGGAGCGCTGGGACACGGCTGCCAGCATCAGTCGCGGGGAAGGTTGGATGTCCTGGAAGCATGTCCTGGATGTCGTGCATGGGGGAAACGTCATTGCCGCCCGCGAAGCCTATCGCGCGCAACCTGTCATACATGCCGTTGCGCAGGCCTTGTATACCTCATATGACCAAGTGGACGAGTACCTCGTGCCGCGTGATCAATACATTGAAGAGGAACGCGCCTTCGCCATGGTTCCGTATGCCGTGGTGATGAATGGCGAATGGTTGGACAAAGGCTTGATTGAACGGCTGGGTGTGTCCGAAGCTGCACAAATTTGGCAGGCTTGGGGGACTCGGGCAATCCAGATACTGGAGGCGCTGCCGGACGACACGCTAATTACGGTCGTCGATTGCCACACCTAACCGCGGGGAGGATGCCTGTTTTCGTCCGTAGCCGGCAACACGATCTCCACCCGCTCCACCCCTTTCCCCTGATTCTTCCGCTTCAGCGCAATCCCGCCGATCTCTCCGGTCCTGCGCGGATGCGTGCCGCCACAGCCCATGCGGGCGAATCCCTCGACCTCCCAGTACCGCCGATGATTCGCCTCGTCGGAAAACGCTGTCACGATGGGCTTGTCGGCAGCGATCAGCGCGTCGGCTTGCGGTTGGATGGTTGGAAACAGTTCGCTGATGCTGGTCGCGCGCTGGAAGTCGATGCGTGCCTTCGCCGGTGAAATATGCGCGCCGACCTTGAGGATGCCGGGTTCGCAGTCATAGATCAGTTGCAGCACCATCTCGGCCGCGAAGTGATGACGCATCAGGCCGTAGCGCCGCGCCCAGTCGATGCGCACGTCCACTTCATCGCCGGCGTGCAGGCCATGGCCGGGCGGCAGCGTGTAGGCGATGTCCAGGCCGTTCTTTTCCGCCTTCAGCACGGGCATGCCCGCGATCGTGCCGCTGTCGCTTTCCTGCCCGCCTGCGTTGGCGTAGAAGATCGTCGCGCGCAGGCGGACGATGTCTCCGTCGACGGCGGACACCTCGGTCCGCAGATGGTCCAGGTAGGGGTCTTGCCAGAAAACCTTGTCTGTCACGTGGGGCTCCGCGCGCGAGGGGCTGGGATGATCCAGCGACTATAGAGCATCGCTCAGGCTGTCTGCACTTTCCTGCAATGCTGCTTGCTTCCGTCCGCCGAGGTGATGGTCAGCGTCGCCGCTGCGCGATGGAACTCGTGGCGTTCGTCGAAGGCATCGGCGCGCCATGCCTGGGCATCCGGGCCGGCCTGGCTGGGGCGGATCGCATAGCGGCACGGGACGCCGTAGTCGCGCGTCGCGGCGATGAGCCGGCGCGCGGTGTCGACGACGTAGGTCGCGCCCTGTTCATCGCGATAGGCGCCTTGCGCCCAGTCGTCGACGTGCTCGGTCAGGGCGGCGGGATAGGCAGGCCAGGCCTCGCCCATGGCCAGCCCCAGCAGGCGTCGCGCCGTCGCGCTGGCCGGCGTCGAGGCGGTGTTGAACAGCACGACGGCGCACAGCCTGCGTTCCGGCAGGCCCAGCAGCATGGACGTATGGCCATTGACGTCGCCCTTGTGCGCGACGCTGCGCCAGCGCCGGCCGTCGATCTCGATCTCGTCCAGCCACCAGCCGCAACCGAAGTCGCCGGGCGGGCCGCCCAGCATCAAGTCGGTATGCGCCGCGTCCAGGACCTTGCCGTCGATCAGCGACAGCCACCAGCGGGCCAGGTCGCGCGCGCTGGCGGCCAGGTCGTAGGCGCCGAATGCCACGCTGGGATGCAAGGGCGGCGCGGGCGGTCTGTCCGGATCCAGCATGCAGCCTATGCTGTGCGCGGTGTCGATCGATCCCGTCTCGCGCAGTTCCAGCGCTTGCCAGAACATTGTGCGCAGCTGGTCGTGCAGCGCATCGCCGCCGACGCGTTCCGCGATCCGGGCCAGCACGGCGTAGCCGGTGTTGCTGTAGCGGCAGGCCTGTCCTGGCGTGTCCATCAGGGGCGAGGCGGTGATCAGCCTGATCAGATCCTCGGGCGCGATGTGCCGCCCCATCAGTTCCGGCCAATAGGCGGGCAGGGCGGTGTGGTTGCCCAGGCCCGAGCGGTGCCGCAGCAGATGCATGGGTGTGATGCGCGGATCCAGGCCGCAATCCGGCAGGTGTCGGGCGGCGCTGTCGTGCAGATCGAGCTTGCCATGTTGCGCGAGCAACAGGATCGCGGCGGCCGTGTGGCTCTTGCTCAGGGATCCGATGCGAAAGCGGGTGTCCGGGGCGTTCTTGCGGCCGTTGGCAAGGTCCGCATGGCCGCAGGCCTGTTCGGCCACGGCTGCGCCATCGGCGTAGACGCCCAGCACGCCGTGGAGATCGGCGTGCGAGGCCAGGTCTTGCAGGTACTGGTGCAGCGCGAGTGTCATGGGCGGTGATCGATATCGAAAAACGCGGGGCGCGAGAGCAGGGGAGCCGCGATCGGGCCGCGGGCACGCCATGGCCCGCGACCTCGACGGGCCTATGGACCTTAAAGCGGCTACAGCCTCTATCGTGCCAGGCAGTTCAACTGTAAGGAGCAAGCATGTCCAGCGTGTTGGAACGTTCCCGTTTCGTTCTGGTCATCGGCGGTGGGCAGGCCGGATTGGCGGCGGGCTATTGGCTGAAGCGGCAGGATATTCCTTTTCTGATCGTCGAGGGCAGCGCCCGGATCGGCGATGTCTGGCGGCAACGCTACGCCTCGCTGTCGCTGTTCACCACGCGCGCGTTCAGCGCCTTGCCCGGCATGGCCCTGGCGGGCAAGGCGCAGGGCTATGCCGGCCGCGATGAGTTCGCGGATTACCTGGAGGCCTACGCACGGCGCTTCGCGTTGCCCATCCGGCTGTCGACCTCGGTCCAGCGCCTGCGCGCCGGGCCGCAGGGGAGCTTCCTGGCCGACTTGTCGGACGGCGGCACGCTGGCCGCCACGCATGTCATCGTGGCGACGGGCGGCTTTCAGGCGCCGGTGGTGCCGGCGATCGCGCGCGGCTTCGGCGCTCAGATTCCGCAGTTGACCCCGGAGAGCTTCGGCGCCGGCGAGTCCTTGCCCGACGGGCCGGTACTGGTGGTGGGAGACGGGGCCAGCGGCCGCGACCTGGCCGTGCTGGCCTCGGCCTCGCATCCGGTGATGCTGGCCACGGGCAAGCCGCGCAAGCTGGTGCCCGAGCGTGTGCTGGGCCAATCGATCTGGTGGTGGCTGCGCAGCCTGGGGCTGATGCGCGCGTCGTCCGCGTCATTCATCGGCAAGGCATTGCGGCGCAGGGACCCCTTTCCCGATCGTGATCGCGGCCTGGCGAGCCTGGCGCGGCGCGGCATCGAGTTGCGGCCCAGGCTGACGGCCGCCGAGGGCGATACCGCCGTGTTCGCCGACGGCGAGCGCCGTAAGGTGGCGGCGGTGGTGTGGGCGGTTGGCTATCGGGATCGGACCGATTGGATCGAGATCCCCGGCGCCTTGGGCGATGACGGCCGCTTGCTTCACGACGCCGGCGTTTCTCCGGTGCCCGGCCTTGCCTATGTCGGCCGTCCGTGGCAGCGTAACCGCGCGTCGGCGCTGGTCATGGGGGCGGGCGAGGATGCGCGGCGCATCGTCGAGTCCATCAGACGCGAGGACGCGCCTCGTCGGATCGCTGCTGCCGTGCCGCCACGGGCGGCGGAGCCGCGCTGATGGCCCGCAAAGTAAATGCACCATTCTTCACCGTTTTCTCCAGGGAATCATGGCCTTTCCCGCTAGCATGTGCGCAGGGTCGAGCAAGCAGCCGGCCTTTCAAGCGCGCATGGCTGGCATGCGTCAGACGAGGCAGACAGTGAAAGTGGAAAGAACATGGTTCAAGGATTGAACGGCAAGGCAGCGCGGGCGCGCGGATCGGACGCCGTGCAGGGTGTGCGCCGCCTTGCGTGCGGGACCGGGGCGTCAGCGGCTCCCGCCGCGCCGCGCCGCATCCTGCAAGGCGCGGGCGCCGCCATCGCGGCCGCGCTGATGGCCGTGGCGCCGCCGGCGTGGGCCGCCGGGCCGGCCGTCGTCGTCAAGCATGGCGAGACCGTCACGATAGATGGCGTGCGCAACATCGTCATGCACGCCGACCAGGCCAAGGGCGGCATCCTGCTGCTGACGGGCGGCGACGGGCGCCTGAACGTGACGGACGGCGCGCAGTTCACCGATGGCGCGGACAACGTGCTGATCCGCAACCGCGACGCTTTCGCGGCGCGTGGCTACAACGTGATGCTGGTCGACCTGGGCACGGACCTGGCGGCGGCGGTCGGCTATATGTCCAGGCTGAAGGCGCCCGTGACCGTCATCGGCACCAGCAAGGGCACGGAGCGGCTGGCGCAGGGATTGGCGAAGGGCGCGCGTCCGGACAAGGTGGTGCTGTCCTCGGGCTTTCTCAGCCAGGAATCCGGGCCGGGCGACAGCGTGCAAGCCATCCTGGGCACGCCGTCGCGGCTGCCGCCGGCCTTGGTTATCCACCACCGCGAGGACCATTGCCGCTGGACGCGCCCGGCCGGGGTCGAGCCGTTCAAGACCTGGGCCGGTTCGAAGGTCGAGGTCGCGTGGCTCAACGGCGGCGTGGACGATCAGGCGAATCCCTGCCGCTACAGCGGGCACCATGGCTTCGCCGGCCTGGACGCGGCATTCGTGGATCGCGTCATGGCCTTTGTCGCGAAGTAGGTAGTCGGGCGGCCAGCCTGTTATGGCGCAATCCCGGCCGCTCTGTGCATGGCGGCGCGGCCGGACCTTGCCCATACTGATGGCGCGCCCGCACTCGTCCGCGCACCTTGCGCGGGCGGCGCGCGCAGCCAACCAGGATCCGTTCCATGCCCTATCGCTACGTTGTCGCCGATGTCTTCACCCGCCACGCCTATGGCGGCAATCCGCTGGCCGTCGTGCTCGACGCGCAAGGCCTGGATACCGCGCAGATGCAGCGCATCGCGCGCGAGTTCAATTTCTCCGAGACCAGCTTCGTGCTGCCGGCGCGCGATCCGGCGCACACGGCCGAGGTGCGGATCTTCACGCCCGATCGGGAAGTGCCTTTCGCCGGACATCCCAATGTCGGCACGGCGGTGGTGCTGGCGCGCGAGCTGGCGGCGTCGGGACGTCCCGTGCCGGACGCGTTCGTGTTCGAAGAGGCGGCCGGGCTGGTGCGGATCGCGCTGCGGCGCGAAGGGGCGGACGTGAATGGCGCCGAGTTGCAGGCGCCGCAGCCGCTGTCCCGGCGCGCCCTGGCGCCCGTGGATGCGGTGGCGCGGGCCTTGCGCCTGGCGCCCGGGGACATCGAGACGGCCGAGCACGCGCCGCAAGTCGTGTCGGTCGGCCTGACCTTCCTGGTGGTCCAGCTGGCCAGCCGCGTTGCGCTGCGCCGCGCGTCGCCGGATCCTGCCGGCTATGCGGCGCTGCTGCCGCTGGACGACGCGCGTTCCATCTATGCCTATACGACCGACACAGCTGCGGACACGGGGCGGGGGCCGACCGACATCCAGGCCCGCATGTTCACGGGCCGCATGACGGAAGACCCGGCCACCGGCAGCGCCACCGCAGCGGCCACGGCGCTGCGCGCGGCATTGCGGGGCGCGGGGACCACGCTGCGACTGCGCGTGGGACAGGGCGTGGACATGGGGCGCGCCAGCCTGCTGCACGCGCATGCAGAGGTCCGGCAGGACGGTGTGTGGGCGGGCGTGGCGGGCAACGCGGTGGTCGTGATGGAAGGCACGCTGGCGGCGCCTGCCGCGTCTTGAGCCGCCTAGCGCGGGTAAGGGGCGAGCGGGCGGTGAGCGCGTCGTCCACGAGCCGGCGGCGCGACAAGCCGAGTGTCTTGCCAGGATTGCGCATCGCCGCTAAGCTGGCGCACATGAATCCGATCACCACCGCCCGGCCCTGCCGGGCCGATTCCCGACGAACCGCTCGACGCATGCGTTGAGTGGCCCGTCACGTCCGGGCGCCGTCCAGGCGCCGCATTGCAGAAGGCCACGATATGTCCCGTGGCCTTTTTGTTTTTCGCGCAGTATCCCGTCCGCAGGCGTATCGTCCGGCCTTCGTTTTTCCCTTTTGAGGAACGAAGCATGTCGCATCACGATCTGAACATCCGCGCTTTCCATCCGGCCGACGAGGCCGCCGTCATCCAGCTGTGGCACGACAGCGGTCTGACGCGGCCCTGGAACGACCCGAAGAAGGACGTGGCCCGCAAGCTGACGGTGCAGCCCGGGCTGTTCCTGGTGGGCGAGGCTGGCGGACGCATCGTGGCCGCGACGATGGCCGGGTACGACGGGCATCGCGGCTGGATCAACTACCTTGCAGTGGCGCCGGACTGCCGCCGACGCGGCTATGCCTCGATGCTGATGCGCGTGGCCGAACGCAAGCTGCTGGAGCTGGGCTGCCCCAAGATCAATCTGCTGATCCGTGCGGAAAACGCGGCCGTGCGCGGTTTCTACGAGAGCCTGGGCTTTGGCATGGACGACGTGGTGAGCATGGGCAAGCGCCTGATCCCGGACCTGTGAGGCGGCGCGAATACGGGAAGGCTTGCCGCCTTCCCGCGCTTGCCGCGTCCGTGTTGCGCGCGGTCCTGCCCGCGCTCAGATCTGCACGGTCAGGTACACCGCTTCGCGTCCGACCACGGGCATGCGGGTCGGCATGAAGATGGTGCAGTCGTCGCAAGGCGAGCGGATCTCTTCGCCGCCGTTGATGGCGATGAGTTCGCCTTTCTGGAAGACCTCGAAGCCCAGCACCGGGCGCGTGAAGCGGAAGTCGGTGGACTTCACCATGTGCACTTCCAGCAGCATGTAGCGTCGCGCGGGCGGTGCGGTCTCGGCCGAGGCCGGCGTGTCGATCAGGCCCAGGTGGCCCAGGAAGCGCAGCGTCACGTCGGTGGCCAGGTCGGCCGCCGAGCGCGCGAAGTGCTGGCCGCATTCCACCACCACGGCGCCGCCGCTGTCGGACTGCGGATCGCCATGGCGGCCGTGACCCATGACGCCGGTGCCGGGAAAACGCTCGGCCGGCATCACCAGCTGCACTTCGGGCGTGCCGACGGCGGTGGCCAGCGCGGCGTTGCGCGGCAGGTCGTAGTAGACCCAGAACGGTTGCACCGGCGCGCGCGTCGAATGGATGTCGAGGATGTAGTCGGCGGCGTCCAGCACCGGGCGCAGCTCGCGCGCGCGGCGCAGCTCGGGGCTTTGCTCGCTGCCGTCGAGCAGTTCGGGGGTCCAGATGCGGTTCAGGTTGTGCACCAGCTGGCGATTCTCGTAGGGGCGCTCCAGGTCGAAGGCCTCGTAGGCTTCGATATTGGCGAAGCTCACCGTGAGCGTGCCGATCTTGGGGCGCACCGCGTTATCCAGCAGGTGCGTGGCGGCCACCATGCCGCAGATCTCGTTGCCGTGCGTGAGCGCGTTGATCAGCACGTGCGGGCCCGGGCGGCCCGATTCAAAGCGATGGACGTAGTCGATGCCGGTGTTGCCGGCGCGATAGGCGGAGAGGTCGCGCGGCAGCACTTCCAGCGGCGCGGTGTCGGGGGCGAAGTCGGGATGGTCCATGGTTGCGGTTCTCATTCGGGCCGGATGCCGGCGCGTTCAATCAGGTCTTTATACAGGGACAGGCGTTCGGACATCATGGCAGTGAACTGGGCCGGCGTCTGTTCGTCGGGCGGCAGGGCGCCGTTTTTCTCCAGCGTCTGCTGCAATTCTTCCTGGCGGGCGACGGTCCGCACGGCCTGCAGCAGCGTCTGGAGCACGTCGGCGGGCGTGCCGGCGGGCGCCGCCAGCCCGATCCACGAGGTCGTGTTGAGCGTCGGATGACCAAGTTCGGCGAAGGTCGGCACGTCGGGCAGGTAGGCCGGACGCGCGGGCGCGGCGATCGCCAGGGCGCGCAGCTTGCCGGACTGGATGTAAGGCAGCATGGGCGCCAGGTTGTCCAGCATGAACTGCACCTGGTTCGACAGCAGTCCGCTGATCAGCGGGCCGCCGCCACGGTAGGGCACGTGCACGGCCTTCACGCCCAGCGTGCTCTTGAACAGTTCGGCGTTGAGCTGGCCCATGCTGCCCACGCCCGCCGTGCCGAAATGAAGCTGGTCGGGATTGGCCTTCAGGTGCGCGACGAATTCCGTCAGCGTGCGGGCCGGTACGTCCGGATGCACCACCAGCGCGTTCAGCGAGCGCGACAGCTGCGAGATAGCGCTGAAGTCCTCGATCGGGTCGTAGCCCAGGTTGCTGTGCATTAGCGGGTTGGCCAGGTGCGAGCTTTGCGACGAAGCCACCAGCGTGTAGCCGTCCGCCTTGGCGCGGGCCACGCGCTGGCTGCCGATGGAGCCGCCGGCGCCGTCGCGGTTCTCGATGATCACGCTCACGCCCAGCACCTTCGCCAGCCGTTCGGCATAGATGCGGCCGATCAGGTCGACGGAGCCGCCGGCGGGAAAGGGCACCACCAGCGTGATGGGCCGGGAGGGATAGGCATCGGCGCGGACGGCCAAGGGCGCGAGTGGCAACAGGGCGGCGCCCAGGCCGGCTTGCAGCAGGCTGCGGCGCCGGCCGCAGACGGCTGCGGGTGGGTGAGTCATGACGGGATCTGGGTTAGGGACTTGAGAAATGCGGGAGTGAAAAATATGCAAAGTGAATTGCAAAATTGAAATATAAAATGCAATGAGCTTTGTGAGACCCTGGGGTTATCACCTACGGATGCCCCGGGCGTGGCGTCGGGTCTGGGCGGGTCGAGCCGGGGGGGGGGGGGGGCCCCCCCCCCCCCCCCCCCCCCCCCCACCACCCGCCCCCCCCCG
>NZ_JBICCO010000106.1:0-22336 GCF_043119405.1 Achromobacter sp. 413638 | reverse complement strand
ACGCCTGAAGGGTGGACGGGCTGCGCCGCGACAGCCAGGCCAGCGCCGGGCACGGGCCCGCTACAGTCATGGCTCGCGCAAGACATGAATACAAGAAAGGCCCCGCGGCTCGCGCCGCGGGGCCTTTTACGTTGCATCGCTGCGCGCGAGCCGGGCGCCTGCCATCGCGGCCGCATGCGGGTCGCCTGCTGGTGACCACACGCCCCGTCCGCGAGGCTCTCTGGCGGGAATGCGGGCCGCACCGGTCTATCCGGGGTGCGGACGCTACAAGCGCCTCGAAGAACAGCGCCGACTGCAAGCGCTCGGATTGCACCTGCGCCGCCACCTTGCCGGCCAGCTCCGGATCTTAAAAAGTTCGATCACAGGACCGCGACGGCGTCGCCCTGCAGCGCGGGCATCGGGTTTTCTCTAGGCCCGGTTCCGTTGTTCACTCCATGGACATGGCGTAATCTGGCGACCGGTCCGCAATCCTGGACCTGGATTTCAATGCGCGGGGCGGTCTACGAGGTCGCCGCGCGCGCATTCTGGAGAGTCAATAATATGAAGCGGTTCTTCTCGTTGGCGGCCGGCGCTCTTGCCCTGGCCTGCGCGTCCCAAGCGGCGGTTGCCGGCCCCACGCTGGATGCGGTCAAGAAAAAGGGTTTCGTGCAATGCGGCCTGACCGACGGTGTGTCGGGCTTCTCCGCCACCAACAGCAAGGGCGAGTGGGAAGGCATGGACGTGGACATCTGCCGCGCCGTGGCGGCGGCGGTGTTTGGCGATCCGACCAAGTTCAAGGGCACCGCGCTGTCGACGCAGCAACGCTTTACCGCCCTGCAGTCGGGGGAAGTCGATGTGCTGCTGCGCACCGTGACGCTGACGCAGACCCGCGATACCTCGCTGGGCCTGTCGGCCGTGGCGGTCAGCTTCTATGACGGCCAGGGCATCCTGGTGAACAAGAAGCTGGGCGTCAAGAGCGCCAAGGAACTCAACGGCGCCACGGTCTGCGTGCAGCCGGGCACGACCACCGAGTTGAACCTGGCGGACTGGTTCCGCGCCAACAAGATCGAATTCAAGCCGGTGGTGATCGACAAGGTCACCGAGGTCGTGCGCGCCTTCGAATCAGGCCGTTGCGACGCCTTCACCGACGACGCTTCGCAGCTGGCCGCCGTGCGCGCCACGCAGGTCGCCAAGCCGGACGACTACGAGATCCTGCCGGAACGCTTCTCGAAGGAGCCGCTGGGCCCCATGGTGCGCCAGGGCGACGAGAACTGGCTGGGCATCGTTCGCTGGACGCTGTTCGCGCTGCTGGAAGCCGAGGAATACGGCATCACGCAGAAGAACGTGGATGAAATGCTCAAGAGCAACAATCCCAACGTCGCGCGCATCCTGGGCGTGACGCCGGGCGCGGGCAAGAACATGGGGCTGGACGAGAAGTGGGCCTATAACGCCATCAAGGCGGTGGGCAACTACAGCGAAGTGTTCGAGCGCAACGTGGGCAAGGACAGCAAGCTGAACCTGCAACGCGGCACCAATGCGCTGTGGAGCAAGGGCGGCGCCATGTATCCGTGGCCGATCCGCTGATCCGCTGAGCATTGATGGTCCAGAACGGCCCGCGATCGCGGGCCGTTTTCCATTGCGCGCGAGATGGGCCTCGCTTTCACCGGCATTCGGCGCGCGGGTTTCGTTGCCGGCCACGACGAAAAGGATCGCCAGCCGATATGTATGCAGCGTAATGCGGTACGCTATCGCCTTTCCCATGCCTGTTTCGCGCACCATGACGCAGTCCCCATCCGCCGAGGATTCTCCCTTGTTCGTCGCCGCGCTGGCGCGTGGCGTCTCCGTGCTCAGGGCATTCAGCGAAGGGCGACCGGCGATGACGCTGCCCGAGCTGGCGGAGGCCACGGGCCTGAGCAAGAGTTCGGTGCAGCGCTTCACGCATACGCTCTGGACCTTGGGCTACCTGCGCAAGGATCCCGCCAGCAAGAAGTTCTCGCTGGGACCCTGGTCGCTGGAACTGGGCATGAAGTACGTGCAGACCAGTCCGCTGGTGCTGGGCGGCAATCCGTTCCTTCATTCGCTCAACCGCAACTGCCAGGAAACCTGCAGCCTGGCCGAGCCCGACGGCTTGGACATGGTGTACGTGGCGCGTTTCGCCACGCACAAGGAAATGTTCGTGAACATGCCGGTCGGCATGCGCCTGCCGCTGTATTGCACGGCGGCGGGGCGCGCGGTGCTGTCGCGGCTGGATCCGGACGTGGCCCACGGGCTGCTGGAGCGCAGCGACCGTAGATCCCATACCGCCGCCACGATCACCGGCATGGACGCCTTGCTGGCTGAGCTGGAGTTCGCGCGCCGGCACGGCTATGCACGTTCCAATGGCGAGTTCTACCCGGGCGACATCACCGTCAGCGCCGCCGTGCTGGATGCCGGCGGCATCCCCCTGGGCGCGGTCAATGTGTCGGTTCCATCCAGCCGCTGGTCGTTCGAACAGGCGCAGGCCGTGTTTGGTCCGCAGGTGGTCGAAACCGCGCATGCCATCAGCGTGTCGCGCACCTTGGGACGTTCTCATCCTTTCTACGAGCTGGAGCCTCCCGGCGGCGCGCTGCGCGCCACGCCGATATCCGTGGCCGGCGAAGCCTGATATCCGTTAGGCGGACTGCGGGTCCGCGACGGCGCGGAGGCCCTCCGAGCGGCGCCTGCGCTGCGTATTCCATATTATTTTGATCAAGTATTTGGGCCACGCTTAAGGGAAACTCCCTAATTGGCGCTGCCACTTCTTGCGCGTTAATCTAATTTCGACATGATCGTATCGTATACCGATTCGATCAAATCTAAATTAACGGCCGCTCATGACAGGTGAGCGGCCGGCGCCAAGGAGCCGCGCTGTGTCGCAGTCCGCCGAAGTCCGCTTTCATCCCGTGCCGGGATTCATGGGGTTGCCGCCGGCCCGTTCCCCGGAGTCCGGCGCGGCGCGCGCCTGCGTGGTTGGGATTCCCTTCGATTGCGGCACGCATCCCTTCCGGGT
Source organism: Achromobacter sp. 413638 (assembly GCF_043119405.1). Classification (NCBI taxonomy): domain Bacteria; kingdom Pseudomonadati; phylum Pseudomonadota; class Betaproteobacteria; order Burkholderiales; family Alcaligenaceae; genus Achromobacter; species Achromobacter sp. 413638. The sequence continues at coordinate 19,329 of NZ_JBICCO010000106.1, read as the reverse complement.
GGGATCGCGCCAGGGACCCGACGCGATCCGCGAGCAGTCGCGGCTGCTGCGGCCGGTGGACATCTTCCGCCGGCACGGCATCGACAATCCATCCGAGTTCCTGCGCGCCGTCGATGTGGGCAACGTGGCCTGCCATCCCGGCGATCCTGACGCCTCGTTTCCGCTGATCGAGGCCGGCATCGGCGCGATCCTGGACGCGGGCGCCATTCCCATTTCGATGGGCGGCGATGGCGCGGTGACACTGCCGCAGCTGCGCGCCGTCGCGCGGCGCCATCCGGACTTCGCGGTGCTGCATTTCGATTCGCACACCGACACCTATCCCATCCCGGGCTACAACACCGCCACCACCTTCACCCGCGCCGCGGAGGAAGGTCTGCTGGATGTGGCGCGCAGTTTCCATGTTGGCACGCGCGGCAGCTCCTTCATGCCCGGCGTGCTGGAATTCGGCCGTGAGGTCGGCTACACGATCGTGCCCTTCGATGACTTCGATGCCGACCGGACCGGCGCGCTGGACGCGATCCGGCACCGCATCGGCCAGCGGCCGGTGTATCTGTGCTTCGACATGGACATCTTCGACCCATCCTGCGCGCCGGGCGTTTGCACACCGGAGTGGGGCGGCCTGTCGCCAAAGGAAGGGCTGGCGCTGCTGCGTCAGCTTGCGGGGCTGAACTTCGTGGCCTTCGATGTCAACACCGTGTCGCCGCCTCAGGACGTGCAGGGCGCCACGGCCTTTCTGGCCGCGACCGTCATGCAGGAATTCTGCGCGCTGGCGGCGGCCGCGGTGCAGCGGTATCCGCAAGGGCGTCCGGCCTGATCCGGCGCGCTGGCGGCATTCATACATTCCAGGGGAAATCCATGACACTCAAATCCATTCTGCTCGGCCTGGCGTCGGCCGCGCTGCTGGCGCAAGCCGCCGCGGGCCATGCGCGCACGCTGGACGAAGTGCGCGCCGACAAGACGTTGAATGTGGTCACGACGGCCTCCGCGCCGCCGCACGGTTTCAAGAACCCGCAATCCAATCGCCTGGAGGGCATCATGGTGGATGTGGCGGCGGCCGTCGCCCGGCACCTGGGCGTGGCCGACAAGCTGTCGGACGTGCCGTTCTCGGGCCTGATCCCGACCCTGACCTCGGGCCGTGCCGACGTCATGTCCGCGCCCTTGTTCATCACCGAGGAACGCGCGCGCGCCATCGATTTCTCGGCGCCGGTCTATGAATGGGGCGAAGGCATCGTGGTCAGCGACAAGGCGACCCGGCGCTACGGCAAGTTCGAGGACATGCGCGGCCAGCGCGTCGGCGTGCTGGTCGATTCCGTGCAGTTCAACATGATCAAGGACATGCCGGACACCAAGGTGTCCACCTATCAGGACTACTCCACGCTGCTGGCCGACGTGCGCGCCGGCCGCATCGACCTGGGCATCGTCGATCCGCCCAGCATCGTCTATCAGATCAAGACCAAGAACATCCCGGGCGTGAAGCTGGATACCGGCTACCAGCCGCAACGCAAATGGCAGGTCGGCATGGCGGTGCAGAAGGGCAATGCCGCGTTGCTCGGGGCCGTCAATGCCGCCCTGGCCGAGATGAAGCGCAACGGAGAGCTGGCCGCCATCGGGCAGAAGTGGGGCGTGCCGGACCTGATCAGCAAGTAAGGCCGCCAGGCCACGGACGAGGAGCACGAATTGGACTTCGCTACCCTGCGCATGTACCTGACCCCGCTGGCCGAAGGCACGGTCTGGACCCTGGCGCTGTTCTTCTGTTCGGCCTTTCTGGCCGTGGCGCTGGGCCTCGTGGTCTGCCTGTGCCGGCTGTCGAGGCATGCGGCCTTGAGCCGCGCGGCGCGCGTGTACATCGACATCATCCGTGGCACGCCCCTGCTGCTGCAGCTGTTCTACATCTACTACGGCCTGCCCGAGATGGGCGTGGTGATCAACGGCTTCGTGGCCGGCGTGCTGGGCCTGACGCTGAACTTCGGCGCCTATCTGGCCGAGCTGTTCCGCAGCGGCATCCAGTCGGTGGACGCGGGCCAGTACGAAGCGGCCCGCGCGCTCGGCCTGCGCCGCTGGCAGCGGCTGCGCCGCATCGTGCTGCCGCAGGCATTGCGCACGATCTTTCCAGCGCTGGGCAACTACGCGCTGGTGCTGATCAAGGAGACGTCGCTGGTGGCGGTGATCAGCGTGTACGAACTGATGCGCGCCGGTGAAATGCTGGCCGGCGCGACCTTCCAGGCCTTGACCGTCTACACCATGGTCGGGGTCATCTATTTCGCGCTGTGCAGCGTGCTGGCGTATCTGTTCCGCCGCTCCGAAAAGCGGCTGACCGTGCCGGGCTACTGGAGCGGGGCCGGCGACAACCACGATATCTCGAAGGCCTGACGCCATGGACGGATTGAACTGCGCGGCGCCCATCATCACGATGCGGGACGTGTCGAAATGGTATGGCGATTTCCAGGTGCTGGACGGGCTGGACCTGGATGTGCGGGCCGGCGAGAAGCTGATCCTGTGCGGGCCTTCAGGATCCGGAAAGTCCACCACTATCCGGCTGCTGAACCGGCTGGAGGAACATCAGCGGGGCCGCATCGTGATCGACGGCATCGAGTTGGACGGGGGGCTGGGCAACATCGAGCGGATACGCGCCGAGGTGGGCATGGTGTTCCAGCACTTCAATCTGTTCCCGCACCTGACCGTGCTGGAGAACTGCACGCTGGCGCCGATGCTGGTCAAGGGCGTGGCGCAGCGGGACGCCGAGCGTCATGCCATGCAGTATCTGGAGCGCGTCCGCATTCCGCAGCATGCCGCCAAGTATCCGGGCCAGCTTTCCGGCGGCCAGAAGCAGCGCGTGGCCATCGCGCGCGCGCTCTGCATGCAGCCGAAGATCATGCTGTTCGACGAGCCGACGTCGGCGCTGGATCCCGAGATGGTCAAGGAAGTGCTGGACACCATGGTGGCGCTGGCGCGCGATGGCATGACCATGATCTGCGTGACACATGAAATGGGCTTCGCGCGCGAGGTCGGCGACCGGGTGGTGTTCATGGACCAGGGCGCGATCGTCGAGATCGACACCCCGGACAACTTCTTCCGCGCGCCGCGCTCCGAGCGGGCGCAGGCGTTCCTGGGCCAGATCCTGGCGTAGCGCGGGCGGAAATTCCGGCAGCCGGAATCGGCGGAATGGTTCCATGGCCAGCCGCGCAGATGGCCCCACCAGGTTTGCGTTACCCTACCTATCATGCCTGTCGGGCCCGCGCGCAGCCGCCGGCCCGCACTCGATATAACAACCAGGGAAACACGATGAACGGCGCTGACAGTCTTTGCGATACCCTTCTTGCCAACGATGTGGACGTCTGCTTTGCCAATCCGGGCACGTCCGAGATGCACTTTGTGGCGGCGTTGGATCGCAAGCCGGACATGCGCTGCGTGCTGGGCCTGTTCGAAGGTGTCGTGACCGGCGCCGCCGACGGTTATGCGCGCATGGCCGACAAGCCCGCCGCCACGCTGCTGCACCTGGGGCCGGGCCTGGGCAATGGCCTGGCCAACCTGCATAACGCCAAGCGCGCGCGCACGCCCATGGTCAATGTCGTGGGCGATCATGCCACCTATCATGTGCAGTACGACGCACCGCTGACCAGTGATGTCGAGGGCGTGGCGCGGCCCATGTCGCATTGGGTGCGGCGCACGCTCACCGCTGGCGCGATCTCGGCCGACGCGGCCGAGGCCGTCGCCGTCGCGCGACGCGAGCCTGGCAATATTGCCACGCTGATCCTGCCGGCCGACGCCGCCTGGACGGACCTGCCAGCGGGCGCGTCTGCGCCCGTGATCGCGGCGCGCGACGCCGCGCCGCGCACCTCGGCCGAGGCCGTGCGCGCGGCCGCCGATGCCATCCGCAGCGGCGAGAACACCGTGCTGATGCTGGGCGGCGCCGCGCTGCGCGGCCGCGCGCTGGAAGCGGCGGGCCGGATCGCCCGCGCCACCGGCGTGCGCCTGATCTCCGAGACCTCCAATCGCCGCATCGAGCGCGGCCGTACCCGCACGCCGGTGGACCGGCTGCCCTATCCGATCGATCTGGCCGTGGCCAAGCTCAAGGACGCGCGGCGCCTGGTGCTGGCCGGCGCGCGCGCGCCGGTGGGCTTCTTCGCCTATCCCGGCAAGCCCAGCCTGCTGGCGCCGCCCGACTGCGCACAGGTCGTGCTGGCCACGCAGGAACAGGATTTGGCGCAGGCGCTGGAATGGCTGGCCGATGAGCTGGGCATCGCCGCCGCCGCGCCGCGCCTGACCGCGCCGGCGCCGACCTACGAGGTGCCCGCCAGCGGCAAGCTCACCGGCGCCGCCGTCAACATCCTGGTCGCGCATACCTTGCCCGAGCAGGCCATCGTGTGCGATGAGTCCATCACCCAGGGACGCGAATTCCCGCTGTACAGCGTGAGCAGCGCGCCGCACGACTGGCTCATGCTGACCGGCGGCGCCATCGGCATCGGCCTGCCGCTGGCCACCGGCGCGGCGGTCGCCTGCCCGGATCGCAAGGTGGTCACGCTGCAGGCCGACGGCAGCGGCATGTATACGTTGCAGGCGCTGTGGACCCAGGCGCGCGAGAACCTGGATTGCCTGACCATCATCCTGGCCAATCGCTCCTACGCCACGCTGCACGGCGAAATGAAGAATGTGGGCGTTCAGGAGCTCGGCCGCAACGCGCGCCGCATGCTGGACCTGCAGGAACCGAGCCTGGAGTGGGTGTCGCTGGCGCGTGGCATGGGCGTGGACGCGGTCAGCGTGGATACTATCGAGGGCTTTGCCGATGCGCTGCGCGCGGGACTGAAGCGCCGTGGACCGTTCTTGATCGAAGCGCTAATCTGAGGCGCTCGATTCAAATCAAGAAAGGGGGAAGCGCACCATGAAGTTCGCCGAGTTCAAGGACGGCATGCTGATCAAGGCCGGACCCGTCATCGTGACGGAGGCCGAGATCCTGGAGTTCGCCCGCAAGTTCGATCCGCAGTGGTTCCACACGGATCCCAAGCGCGCGGCCGAGGGGCGCTGGGGCGGGCTGATCGCCAGCGGCTGGCATACCTGCGCGCTGGCCATGCGCATGGCGGTGGACGCTGCGCTGCATGATTCAGAGTCCTTCGGCTCGCCCGGCCTGGGCGAGGTGCGCTGGCGCGTGCCGGTGCGCCCCGGCGACCAGCTGCGGCTGGACGCCAGGGTGCAGGGCGTGCGCAAGTCTTCCTCGCGTCCGGACCTGGGCATCATCACCTGGGCCTGGACGGTGCTCAACCAGCACGACGAAGCCGTGCTGGAGCTGGACGCGACCAGCCTGTTCGACCTGTCCGGCAACGCCTGAATCCGGGGCGGGCCGTCGCTAGCGCTTGCCGACCTGCCCGATGATGGCCACGGCGTCAGGGCCGGCGGTCGCCTTCCAGGCGTTCACGGATTCCGTCGCCGCGTCTTTCAACGCCTTGCGCACGGACGCCGGCACCTTGGTATTGATGGTCACGCCGTTCTTGCGCATGTTGGCGTAGTTCTGCCGCAGCCGGCCGTCGATGCGTTTCCATTGCTCGCTTTCCGTCTGCGCGGCGGCCTGGTCGATGGCGCGGCGCGCGCGGGCATCCAGCGACTGGTAGGCCTGCAGGTTCATCGTCGCCACCGAGACCGGCATGGCGTAGTTGATCTCGGCGAAGTGAGGCAGGTGTTCCCACAGCTTGCGGCCGGCGCCGCCGTCGCCCGAGGACAGCACGGCGTTGACCTCGCCCGAGGCGATGCGCGGCATGGCGTCGGCGAAGGAAATGTTCTGCGCTTGCGCGCCGGCCTTGCGCAGCACGTCCTGCGAGGTGGCGTCGTAGGCGCGGATGTTCAATGATTTGAGCGTGGCCAGGCCGTCGATCTTGCGCTTGGACCAGATGCCCGAGGCCGGCCACGGCGTGGTGTAGAGCAACTTCTGGCCATGTTCGGCCAGCAGCTTTTCATAGGCCGGCCGCGCGGTCTTGTTGAGGCTGCGCGCCTTGGCCAGCGAGTCGGCCAGGAAGGGCAGCGAAGACACGCCGAACAGCGGGTACTTTTCCGCCAGCGCGCCGGCGAAGGCATCGCCCGCGTCGACCTTGCGCGTTTGCACGGCGGCGATCATGTCGCCGGACTTGATGCCCTTGGCCGCGTCATAGCTGGCCTCGATGATCACCTCGCCGCCGCTCTTGGCCCGCACCAGCTCGGCGAAGGTGGACACGCCTTGTCCGGGCATGGATGTGGCCGGGTATTCGGTGGCCATGGTGAGGGTGGTGGCGGCGTGCGCGCCATGGCCGATGAATGCCATGGCGATGCACGCCATCAGGCGCTGGGATGGGTTGCCTTGCATGCGCGACTCCTGGTCGGTCGAAAAAAGCCGGGGTCGGACACGCAAAAGGGGGGCGCAAACGCCAGGGAAAGTGCCAGGCCAATATGCCTACAGCGTACGGCGCGGGCCAGATTGTCGCCATGCGGGCTTTCGCGGATACGGCGAACGCCAGGCGAAAAAAAACCGGCACTAGGGCCGGTTTTCTTCGAGGGCAGGGCGGATCAATAGAACGCCTGAATGCCCGTCTGCGCGCGACCCAGGATCAGGGCGTGCACGTCGTGGGTGCCTTCGTAGGTGTTGACCACTTCCAGGTTGACCAGGTGGCGGGCCACGCCGAATTCGTCGGAGATGCCGTTGCCGCCCAGCATGTCGCGCGCCAGGCGGGCGATGTCCAGGGCCTTGCCGCAGGAGTTGCGCTTCATGATGGAAGTGATTTCCACCGCGGCCGAGCCCTCGTCCTTCATGCGGCCCAGGCGCAGGCAGCCTTGCAGCGCCAGCGTGATCTCGGTCTGCATGTCGGCCAGCTTCTTCTGGATCAGCTGGTTGGCGGCCAGCGGGCGGCCGAACTGCTTGCGATCCAGCGTGTACTGGCGGGCGGTGTGCCAGCAGGCTTCGGCGGCGCCGACAGCGCCCCAGGCGATGCCGTAGCGGGCCGAGTTCAGGCAGGTGAAGGGGCCCTTCAGGCCGGCCACGCCGGGCATCATCTGCTCGGCCGACACTTCCACTTCGTCCATGACGATTTCGCCGGTGATCGAGGCGCGCAGGCCGACCTTGCCGTGGATGGCCGGGGCCGACAGGCCCTTCATGCCCTTGTCGAGGATGAAGCCGCGGATCTTGCCGTCGAAGTCGCCGCCCACGCACTTGGCCCACACCACGAACACGTCGGCGATGGGGGAGTTGGTGATCCACATCTTGTTGCCGGTCAGCTTGTAGCCGTCGGCGGTCTTGACCGCGCGCGTTTCCATGCCGCCGGGGTCGGAACCGTGGTTGGGCTCGGTCAGGCCGAAGCAGCCGATCCATTCGCCGCGGGCCAGCTTGGGCAGGTACTTCTGCTTTTGCGCTTCGCTGCCGAATTCGTTGATGGGCACCATCACCAGCGAGGACTGCACGCTCATCATGGAGCGGTAGCCGGAATCCACGCGCTCGACTTCACGGGCGATCAGGCCGTAGCTGACGTAGTTCAGGCCGGCGCCGCCGTACTCGGCGGGGATGGTCGCGCCCAGCAGGCCCAGTTCGCCCATTTCGGAGAAGATCGCCGGATCGGTCTGCTCGTTGCGGAACGCGTTCAGCACGCGCGGGGCCAGCTTGTCCTGCGCGTAGGCCTGGGCGGCGTCGCGCACCATGCGTTCTTCTTCGGTCAGCTGCTGGTCCAGCAACAGGGGATCTTGCCAGTGAAACGAGGGATTCGAGGACATGCTGGGTCTCCGTGATGGATTTCCGTATTCGGAATCGGAATGCTGAAAAGTTTAAACCTAAAATAATTCGGGCGGCAAGTCGGGTTTGCGCGGCCCCGCGCGGGGCCGCGCCGCAACGCCTGGCGGCGCTAGGACTTGGCCTGCAGGGCGGCGTCGCGGATCCGGGCCAGCGTGGTCGACGGGGAAATGGTCTCCGGATCGATCAGGCAATGCAGGATGGCCGGCTTGCCGCTGGCCAGCGCGCGTTCGAAGGCCGGGCCGAACTGTTCGCTGCTTTCCACCCGCTCGCCATGGCCGCCGAAGGCGCGCGCGTAGTCGGCGAAGTCGGGGTTCTTGAGCGCGGTGGCGGAAACGCGGCCGGGATAGTGTTTTTCCTGGTGCATGCGGATGGTGCCGTACATGCCGTTGTCGACCAGCACCACGATGATGGGCAGGTCGTATTGCACGGCGGTGGCGAATTCCTGGCCGTGCATCAGGAAGCAGCCGTCGCCGGCGAAGCAGACCACGGTCTTGTCGGGATGCACGCGCTTGGCACCCACCGCCGCGGGCAGGCCATAGCCCATCGAGCCCGAGGTCGGGGCGAGCTGCGTGCCGTACCGGGTATAGCGGTGGAAGCGGTGCAGCCAGGTGGCGTAGTTGCCGGCGCCGTTGGTCATGATGGCGTCGGCCGGCAGCGTTTTTTCCAGGTAGGCCATGACCTCGCCCATCTGCAGCGCGCCGGGCGTGCGGATGGCGGCGGGGTCGCTCCATTTCAGGTACGACTCACGCATGGCGCGGGTGTCGTCGGCCCAGGCGGGGGCGGCCGGCGCCTTCAGGCCGGCCAGCGCCTCGGCGAAAGCGGCGGGCGAGGTATTGATCGCCAGCGTGGGGCGGTACACGCGCGCCAGCTCGGCGCTGTCGGGATGCACATGGACCAGCTTCTGGCGCGGCACCGGGATGTCCAGCAGGGTGTAGGCTTGGCTGGGGTTTTCGGACATGCGGCCGCCGACCAGCAGGATCAGGTCGGCGTCGGCCACGCGCTTGAGCAGCGCCGGGTTGATGCCCAGGCCCACGTCGCCGATGTAGCAGGGATGGTCGGCCGGGAACAGCATCTGGCGCCGGAACGACACCGAGGTCGGCAGCGCGTGGCGCTCGGCGAACGCGGCGAACTGCTGCACGGCCTGCTCGCTCCAGCGGCTGCCGCCCAGGATGGCGACGGGCCGGGTGGCCTTGGCCAGCAATTGTTCCAGGTCGGCCAGTTGGCCGGCCGAGGGCGCGGCGTCGATGGGCGCGTAGCGCGGCGCGTCGGCCACCGCGGCGGCCTCGACCAGCATGTCCTCGGGCAGCGCGATCACCACGGGGCCGGGGCGGCCCGAGGTGGCGATGTGGAAGGCGCGCGAGACCAGCTCGGGAATGCGTTCGACCTGATCGATCTCGGTGACCCATTTGGCCTGGGTGCCGAAGACGGCGCGGTAATCCATTTCCTGGAAGGCTTCGCGTTCGCGCATGCCGCGCTCGATCTGGCCCACGAACAGGATCAGCGGAGTGGAGTCCTGCTTGGCGATATGCACGCCGGCCAGCGCGTTCGATGCGCCCGGGCCGCGCGTGACCATGCAGATGCCGGGTTCGCCGGTCAGCTTGCCGTGCGCGTCGGCCATCATCGCCGCGCCGCCTTCCTGGCGGCAGACCGTGACCTGGATGTCGGCGTCGTGCAGGCCGTCCAGCACCGCCAGGTAGCTTTCGCCCGGCACGCAGAAAACGTGTTTGACGCCCTGGGCGACCAGCTGGTCTACCAGGATGTGACCGCCGAGACGGGATGCTTGCTGGGCCATAGGGGTATCGTCGCGATGAGCCGAGAATGAGATGACTGAGCATATGTGCCATCAGCGCACAATGCAATTGATAAAATTGCACAATCTATTGATCCCCCGGCACGTCGAGGCCGGCCATTCGGGGTTCCGTCCGCCATGAGAAACGGCATTCCCAATCTGAGCGCGCTGCAGGCTTTCGAGGCCTCGGCACGGCTGGGCAGTTTTTCCCGCGCGGCCGAGGAACTGTCCCTGACCCATAGCGCCGTCTACCGGCAGGTCGCCAGCCTGGAGGCGCGGCTGGGCGTGCAGTTGTTCACCCGGGTGCGACGCCGCATTGCGCTGACCGAACACGGCGCCGAGTACGCTGGGCGGATCCGTCACCATCTGGATCAGATCGAGAAGGACACTTTTGGCCTGGTCAGTCGCACCGGCATGGGCCGCAGCATCCATATCGCGGTCGTGCCCACGCTGGCGACCACCTGGCTGATTCCCCGGCTGCCCGATTTCCAGCGCGCCCACCCGGACATCACCGTGAGCCTGTCGGTGCGCACGCTGCCCTTCCAGTTCAAGGACCAGCCCTTCGACGGCGCGCTGTATCACGGCGATGGCCTGTGGCCAGGCACCCAGGGCGCGCTGCTGTTCCCCGAGCGCGAGTTGGTGCCGGTGTGCGCGCCCGAGCTGGCCGCGCGCATCACCGGCCGAGGCGCCGAGGCGCTGGCCGGCCTGACGCACCTGCACCTGAGCTCGCGGCCGGACGCCTGGCGTCAGTGGTACGCGGCCAATCAGTACCTGTATGGTCCGCAGGCGGCGGGCGGGCCGCGCTACGAACTGTTCACGATGGTGATGGCGGCGGTGCAGGCCGGACTGGGCGTGGGCCTGATGCCGCGTTTCCTGGCGCAGCCCGCGCTGGACCAGGGGGCGCTGGCCTTGCCCGTGCCGCAATCGCTGACCGTCAGCCAGGGCTACTTCTTCGGCTATCCGCAGCGCAGCGAGCGCTCGGAAGCGCTCAAGCTGTTCGAGGCCTGGCTCCAGGCCGCGGCGGCGGGCGTGGGCGCGCGTTGAATGCGTAGAATGTGCGTCAGCCTTCTTCCCTTGCCGCCTTCATGACTGAGACCCGCGCGCCGCTCGCTTCCCAGGCCGACATCGACGCTTTCATCGACGCCGTCTGGCTGGAGGACGGCCTGTCCGCCAATACGCTGGCGGCCTATCGGCGCGACCTGACCGGCTTCGCGCGCTGGCTGGAAGACCCGGAAAGCTACGCGCGCGAGATGGCCGACCGCTACGGCGAGGCGGCCGGCGGCCAGGCGCTGCCGGCCGGGCCGGCCAGGACGCTGGCGCAGGCCGGCAAGGCCGACATCGAAGCCTGGTTCGCGTTCCGCCACGAAGAGACCCGCGCGGCCACGGCCAACCGGCGGCTGGCGGCGCTGCGCCGCTTCTACGCCTGGGCCTTGCGCGAGCATCGCGCCGAGCGCGATCCCTGCCTGACGCTGGAGGCGGCCAAGCAGGCGCCGCGCATGCCCAAGATCCTGTCGGAGGCGCAGGTGGATGCCTTGCTGCGCGCCCCCGACCTGGAACAGCCCCGTGGCCTGCGCGACCGGGCCATGCTGGAAACGCTGTACGCCACCGGCCTGCGCGTGTCCGAACTGGTCGGCGTGCGCGCGCTGGATGTGAGCCTGAACGAGGGCGTGGTCCGCGTGGTGCTGGGCAAGGGCGGCAAGGACCGGCTGGTGCCGTTGGGCGCCGAGGCGGCGCACTGGATCGACCAGTATCTGGCGCGCGCCCGTCCCGAGCTGGCCGCCGGGCGCGTCAGCGACGCGCTCTTCATCACCGGCCGTGGCGAGGCCATGACGCGCCAGGCGTTCTGGCAGCTCGTCAAGAAATACGCGGTGCTGGCCGACGTGCGCGCGCCGCTGTCGCCGCACGTGCTGCGGCACGCCTTCGCCACGCATCTGCTGAACCACGGCGCCGATCTGCGCGTGGTGCAGATGTTGCTGGGCCATGCCGATATCTCCACCACGCAGATCTACACCCACGTCGCGCGCGAGCGCCTGAAGGCGCTGCACGCGGCCCACCATCCCCGAGGCTGAGCGACGACCCGCCGCCTATTTTCCTTCCCGTCCCGATCCATGAGCAAAGCCCGCCACGTTTCCGAAACGCCCGCCACGCAGTTCCTCAAGCAGAACAAGGTGGCCTACACGGAGCACACCTACGACTACGTGGACCATGGCGGCGCGGGCGAGGCCGCGCGCCAGTTGGGGCTGGACCCGCACGCGGTGGTCAAGACGCTGGTGATGGAGGACGAGGCCGCGCGTCCGCTGATCGTGGTCATGCACGGCGATCGCGAAGTCTCCACCAAGAATCTGGCGCGCCAGGCCGGGCTGAAAAAGGTCGCGCCCTGCCATCCCGACGTGGCGCAGCGGCATTCCGGCTATCAGGTCGGCGGCACGTCGCCGTTCGGCACGCGCAAGCGCATGCCGGTCTGGGTCGAGGCCGAGGTGCTGGATTACCCGGTGGTCTATATCAACGGCGGCCGTCGCGGTTATCTGGTCGGCATCGATCCCAAGGTGCTGGTCAGCCTGCTGGACGCCAAGCCCGTGACCGTCGCGCTGGAATAGGGGGCGTTCGACGCGTGGTAGCGGGATACCACCCGCGCCGGCGCGAGCAAGGCCACAATGGGCCGCAGGCAGAAGAACCGGCGTTGAAGCCGGCGCCCAGCCCCCATCCCCAGGAGACGAGAATGAGCAAGACTTTGCTGATGCTGGTCGGCGACTACGCCGAAGACTACGAAACCATGGTGCCGTTCCAGACGCTGCAGGCGGTCGGCTACGCGGTGCATGCCGTGTGTCCGGGCAAGAAGGCCGGCGAATCCGTGGCCACCGCGATCCATGATTTCGAAGGCGCGCAGACCTACAGCGAGAAGCGCGGCCACAATTTCGCGCTGAACTACGACTTCGACCGCGTCGAGCCCTCGTCCTACGCAGGGCTGGTGATTCCCGGCGGCCGCGCGCCGGAATACCTGCGCCTGAACGACAAGGTACTGGATATCGTGCGGGCCTTCGACCAGGCGAAAAAGCCGATCGCGGCCGTGTGCCACGGCGCGCAGCTGCTTGCGGCCGCCGGCATCCTGAAGGGACGCACCTGCTCGGCCTATCCGGCCTGCGCGCCCGAGGTGCGGCTGGCGGGCGGCACCTATGCCGAGATCGCCATCGATCAGGCCCATACCGACGGCAATCTGGTGACCGCGCCGGCCTGGCCCGCGCATCCGGCCTGGCTGGCCCAGTTCCTGGCCGTGCTTGGCACGAAGATCACGCATTGAGCTGAACGCGCCGCGGGCCATGTGCGGCGCGCCTGTGCGACGGATCCGGGATGACGTCTCGCGTCATCCCGGATCCGCTTTTTTTGGCGAACCCCGCGCGTGTCGCGCCGGGAAGGCCGTGCTCAGGCGAAGTCCAGCACCACGCGGCCCTCGATCTGGCCGCTGCGCATGCGGTCGAACACGTGGTTGATGTTCTCCAGCCGTTCGGTCGCGACCGTGGCGCGCACCTTGCCCTCGGCGGCGAATTGCAGCGATTCCTGCAGGTCCAGCCGCGAGCCGACGATGGATCCGCGCACGGTCACGCCATTGAGCACCATGTCGAAGATCGACAGCGGGAAATCGCCGGGCGGCAGGCCGTTGAGCGCGACGGTGCCGCCGCGCCGCACCATGCCCAGCGCCTGCTCGAAGGCCTTGGGCGAGACGGCGGTGATCAGCGCGCCGTGGGCGCCGCCGATCTCGCGCTTGAGGTAGGCGGCCGGGTCCGTGGTCCGCGCGTTGACGGCCACCTCGGCGCCTAGCTTGCGGGCCAGCTCCAGCTTGGCGTCGTCGATGTCGACGGCCGCCACGTTCAGGCCCATGGCGCGGGCATACTGCACCGCCATGTGGCCAAGCCCGCCGATGCCCGAGATCACCACCCAGTTGCCCGGGCGCGTGTCCGTCATCTTCAGGCCCTTGTACACGGTGACGCCGGCGCACAGCACGGGCGCGATGTCCACGAAGCCGATGTTGGCGGGCAGCAGCCCCACGTAGTCGGCCGCGGCCAGCGCATATTCGGCGAAGCCGCCGTTGACCGAATAGCCGGCGTTCTGCTGCTGTTCGCACAGCGTTTCCCAGCCGCCCAGGCAATGCTCGCAATGGCCGCAGGCGGAGTACAGCCAAGGGATGCCGACGCGGTCGCCTTCCTTGACGTGGGTGACGCCGGCGCCTACGGCCACCACATGGCCCACGCCTTCATGGCCGGGAATGAACGGAGGGTTGGGCTTGACCGGCCAGTCGCCTTCCACGGCGTGCAGGTCGGTATGGCAGACGCCGCAGGCCTCGATCTTCACCAGCAGCTCGCCCGCGCCGGGTCGGGGCACCGCGACTTCCTCGATGGCCAGCGGCTTGCCGAACGCCCTGGCCACGGCGGCTTTCATGGTCTTGTCCATAGGATCCTCCGTTGTGTGGTCGATATTTCTATCGTCGGCCGTCTGGCCACGGACGGCCATGACATGGATCAAGATGCCGGCGTCGGGGACGGGGCCCGGCAGCGCCTTGCCGCTGCCGTGTCTATCGTCGTACATTGGACGGCAGGCGTCCCCGCCTGAATGGCACGCCGTTCCGTCCCTCGCATCCGGAGCTCCCATGTGTGAAATCTTCATCCGCGCCAGCGAGCAGTCCTATGCGCCGGAAACCCGTTCGCTGCGCCTGCACGGCGTGGCCACCAGCCTGCGGCTGGAGCAGCTGTTCTGGCAGGTGCTGGAGGAAATCGCCGGCCGCGACGGCATGCGGGTCACGCAGCTCATCGAACGCCTCTACGACGAGTTGATCGAATACCGCGGCCAGGCGGCCAATTTCACGTCCTTCCTGCGCGTGTGCTGCCTGCGCTACCAGCTGTTGCAGGCCGAGGGTCGCATTCCGCTGGACGCGGCGGTGCCGATCCGCTCGCTCAACGCCAAGGCCGTGCTGGAGGGCCTGCCCGCCACGCTCTATGACGCGCAGCCGCTGCCCTCCCGGCGACGCGCGGCCGCCTGATCCCGATGCAAAGGAAAAGGGCCCGATCATCTGATCGGGCCCTTTCGGTGTCTGGCGATTGCGCCGGTCTCAGCCGCCGGGCTGGGCCTGCGCCAGCGCGACTTCGCTCTGCACGATGCGGCGGATGCGTACCGCGTCGCCAATGCGCGAGAGCTTGCCCTGCGAGTCCAGCAGCACGATGGCCAGATCGCGGCCGTTGATGCGGGCCAGCATGACCAAGCACTCGCCGGCCTCGTTGATGAAACCGGTCTTGGAGACCTTGATATCCCAGTCGGGCTTGCGCACCAGCAGGTTGGTGTTGCGGAAGGTCTGCGTGCGGTTGTTGATCTCGACGTCGTACTCGGTGTCGGTGGAGTAGCGGTGGATCAGCGGTCGCTGCGATGCGGCGCGCAGCAGGCGGGCCAGGTCGTGCGGCGAGGATACGTTGTCGCTGGACAGACCGGTGGGCTCGATGAAGCGCGTGCTGGTCATGCCCAGCGCCTGCGCCTTGGCGTTCATGGCGGCCACGAAAGCCGGCAGGCCGCCCGGGTAGTTGCGGCCCAGCGCGTTGGCGGCGCGGTTCTCGGAAGACATCAGCGCCAGGTGCAGCATGTCGCCGCGGCTCAGCCTGGTGCCCACGCGCAGGCGCGAGGTCGTGTGCTTGAGGCCGTCGATGTCATCGTCAGTGATCTCCAGCATTTCGTTCATGGGCTGGTTGGCATCCACCACCACCACGGCCGTCATCAGCTTGGAGATCGAGGCGATCGGGCGCACCACATTCTCGTTCTTGGCGAACAGCACGGTGGAGGTTTCCAGGTCCTGCACGTAGGCGGTGCTGGAGCGCAGTGCGGCGGCTTCGGCGCGCACCGACGATGCCGGCGGCGGCATGGCGGCCGAGGATGCCGCGGCGACCGCCGCCCGGCCACGGCCGGGTTTGTTGGGCTTGTCGTTCTTGCCACCCTTGCCGCCCTTGCCGGCGGCGTTGGCCTTGGGCGTGCCTTTCTGCGCCACGGCGGCGGGTTTGCCGCCCTTGGGCGCGGCGGCCTTCTTGCCGGCCGGCTGCTTGGGCGCGGCGGCATGCTTGGGGGCGGGCGCCTTGCCCGCGGCCTGCTTGGAGGCGGGGCCCTTGCCAGCGGCTTGCTTGGGGGACGAGGCCTTGCCGGCGGCCTGTTTCGGCGATGCGCCCTTGCCGGCGGCGGGTTTGCCAGCGGCGGCTTTGCCAGCGCCGGACTTGGCGGACGGGGCGGGGGCTTTCTTGGCTTGTTGCGCCTTGCAGGCCGCCGATTTGGCGTTGGTCTTGCAAGGATCGGAATTTTTCGCGGCTTGCGCGGCGGGGGGCAGGAGCGCGCACATCGCCAGCGCCATGGGCGCTATCGCGTTCGCAATTGCACGTGTCCAGGTAAATGCCATGGTTTCAGCAGGCTTGTCAGTCTGTATAGAGATGTTTCGTACGCCGTTCGTCGGGCACTTCAAAAAAAGTCCAGATGAATTAGAGGCTTACGCGTCGAATTTAAACAGTAATTTCAAGTAGTAGGCAAGACGAATTACCATCATCGCCGAAAAAAATTATGGGGACGTATTGGCGCCGGAAAGATTCGTCACAATTGGCGTCCCGAGACGCTACCGTCGCGCGGCGCGTGAGCGTAGCCCGGAATAACCCTCATCCTGCTGAACGCGGGCAATTTTCACGCGTGGCGGGAGGGCGCGGGGGAGGGGAACTGAAGGGGGATGAAGTGGCCTCGCCGGGTGGAATCGAACCACCAATTGACCCTTAGGAGGGGCCGGTTATATCCATTTAACTACGGCGAGACGGATGCTGGCGTGAGAGGCGCCAGTCCTGGCCTGGCGCCATGCGCCCGAGCCTCGATGCTGCGTTGAAACGTCCGGGAAAAGTGTAGCGCACCCGTATGGTCCGCCGTGTGTCGCCAGGGGCGCGCAAGCGCGTCACCGGCAACCCGGTCGTTTCAAGCCGGACGCAAGTCTATCAGCAGGACGGCCAAGCCCCAAATCGGAGCCGGATCTTGACGGCTCCGGCCCAAGCCGGCGCGGCGGAAAGCCACGGACGCGCCGCGCCGATCCGGCCAAGGACGATGCGGCGACAAGGATATTGCCGGGGCGGCGCCCGCATTTGTTTATCATGTTCATGGTTGCGCCCGGCCGGTCTGGCCCCAGGCGCCGCGCCGTCCCATGGAGGGGAGCGGCGTTTCGACAATCAATAACGATTCAATAAGAGACACGGCTTTCATGTCCAGCCAAACTGACAAGATTTCCATGCGCACCCTGATCCTGGGCACGCTGGTGGTGCTGCTCGCCATGGGCGTGCGGGCCACGTTCGGGCTGTTCATGCAGCCCATGGGGCTGGCCCATGGCTGGGGACGCGACGTGTTCTCGATGGCCTTCGCGCTGCAGAACCTGGTCTGGGGCGGCGCCTGTATCTTCATGGGCATCCTGGCCGACCGCTACGGCTCGGGCCGCACCATCGCGCTGGGCGCGGTGCTGTACATGCTGGGCATGATCGGCACGCGCTTCGCCACCGACGAGACCACGCTGTACCTGACGGCGGGTGTGCTGGTGGGGCTGGGCCAGGCCGGCACGACCTTTCCGGTGATCCTGCCCGTGGTGGCGCGGTCGGTCCCGCCCGCTTACCGCAGCACGGCGATGGGCATCGCCAGCGCCGGCGGCTCGATGGGGCAGTTCGCGGTGGTGCCGACCGGGCAGGTGCTGATCAACGGCCTGGACTGGCCGGGCGCGCTGTGGGTGCTGTCCCTGTTCGTGGCCTGCGCCGCGCCGCTGGCCTATTACCTGCGCGGTCGTCCGCAGGTCCATGCGGGTCCGCATCAGTCGCTGGCTGCGGCGGTGCGTCAGGCCGTGCGGCATCCGTCGTTCCATTTCCTGTTCTGGAGCTACTTCGTCTGCGGCTTCCATACCGCCTTCATCACGCTGCACCTGCCGGCCTATGTCACCGACGGCGGCCTGACGGCGGCGCAGGGGGCCACCGCGATTGCGCTGATCGGCCTGTTCAACGTGCTGGGTTCGTTCTATGCCGGCAAGCTGGGCGGCAAGTACAGCAAGAAGCGCTTGCTCGCCGTGGTCTACGGCATGCGCGCCTTCGGTATCCTGCTGCTGCTCTGGCTGCCGCTGTCGTCGTGGGTGCTGTACGTCTTCGCCGCCTGGATGGGACTGTTCTGGCTGGGCACGGTGCCGTTGACGCAGGGGTTGATCGGGCAGATCTACGGCCTGCGCTATGCGGCCACCCTGTCGGGCATCGTGTTCCTGGGTCATCAGCTGGGCAGCTTCGTTGGGGTCTGGCTGGGCGGCTACGCCTATGCCAAGACCGGCAACTACGATATGGTCTGGTGGCTGGGCGTGGTGCTGGCCGTGCTGGCCGCGCTGCTGTGCCTGCCAGTGCGCGAGCAGCCGGTGGCGCAGCCCGCCGCCGCCTGACGCGCATCCCCGTTCCGGCCGATCATGGAATCCGATATGAGCCCGCATCCGCCTGAAAGCAAGCTCCCGATCCGCCGAGGCTGGCGGATCGCGGGCGGCCTGGCGCTGGTCCTGGCGCTGGGCCTGGCGTTCTGGGGGTACACCACGCCCGACATGCAGATCCATTGGGAAAACCTGGCCGCGCTCTGCGGTTTTTGACTCGCCCGGACGCAAACAGGCCGCGGCGCTCGCGGTATCCTACGGCCTGGCCTTCTTTCGCCGCCGCGCGCGCCATGCTCGCGGCGGGTGCCCATGCAGGACGCACCGCTTTCCTATCCTGAACTGTCATTGCCGGATATCGGCGGCCTGCCAGCGGCCGGCATGTTGGTGCTGACCGTGAACAACCGCCTCGCCCGCCGCCTGACGCTGGAGCTGGCGGGCCTGTTGCGCGCCGAGCGGCAGGTCAGCGAGCTGCCGCGCATCGTGCCCCTGTCCGCCTGGCTGGCTGAGTCGGCCAATGAGCTGGCGTTCGACGCCGGCGGCGACATGCCCGCATATCGGCTGGACAGCTTCGCCACGCAGATGGTGTGGACCGAGGCGATCCGCGCCGAGGAGGCCGAGCGCGTGCTGCTGGACGCGCGCCAGGCGGCGCGGCTGGCCATGGACGCCGACCTGCTCATGGACGAGTGGGAGCTGCGCGTGCCATCGGGCGCGGACACCGATGAATACAAGGGCTTTGCCCGCTGGCGCCTGCGCTACCGCGAGGCCCTGGCCGAGCTGGACGCCGAGGATGCGAACCAGGGTTATGCGCGCGTGCTGGACGCGCTGGGCCAGGGCCGGCTGGCAACGCCGCAGCGGCTGGTGCTGGCCGGCTTCACCGAGGTCTCGCCGCGCTTCGCGCGCCTGCTGGACGCGTTCGCGGCCCAGGGCTCGGACATCGGCCAGTGGCGCGACGCGCAGCGCGCGCCCGCGCAGCCGCGTCGCTTCGAGGCCCCGGATCAGGGCAGCGAGTGGCGCGCCGCCGCGAGTTGGGCCGCGACGCAATTGCAGGTCCATCCGACAGGTCGCTACGCCATCGTCTCGCCGCAACTGGAAGCCGAATCCGTGTTCGCCCGGCGCGTGCTGGGCCAGGCGCTGGCCGGCCGCGACGGCGCGCCCGCGCTGGCGTTCAACGTGGCCGTGGGCCGGCCACTGGATGAATGGCCGATGGCGCGCGCGGCGCTGGCCTGGCTGCGCGCGCTGGCCGAATGCGCGGACGGCAAGGGCTGCGGCGTGCAGACGCTGGGCGCCGCGCTGCTGGCCGGCCATAGCGCCGGCGATGTGGGGGCGGGGGGCGGGCGGTGCCGCCCTCTACCGGGGGGGGGG
>NZ_JBICCO010000105.1:0-22717 GCF_043119405.1 Achromobacter sp. 413638 | reverse complement strand
CGTCTTCCCCCCGGGCCGGCCCGGCGGCCCATTCCCTTTTTCCCTCACTGGAGGCAGCATGCGTTGGCTATTGGCAATGATCAAGCATGAGACGAACACGTTCTCGCCCGTCCCCACCCCGCTGGAACGCTTCTTCCGCGGCAGCGCCGAGCCCGTCTCGGGCGACGCGGCGGTGGCGCTTTACGGCGGCACCAACAGCGGCCTGGCCGGCTACCTGGACGTGGCGCGCGAGACCGGCGCGGACGTCACCATTCCGGTGGCCGCGGCCGCCTGGCCCAGCGGCCCCGCCACGGCCGAGACCTATCGAGCGCTGTGCCAGCCCGTGCTGGACGAGCTGGCGCGCGGCGGCTACGACGCGGTGCTGCTGGACCTGCACGGAGCCATGGTGACCAGCGACCTGGAAGACGCGGAAGGCGACCTGCTGCGCCGCATCCGCGAAATCGCGCCGGACATCCCGGTGGCGGTGACGCTGGACATGCATGCCAATCTGTACGACGACATGGTCAGGCACGCGACCGTGATATCCGGCTATCACACCTACCCTCACGTCGACATCCACGCCGCCGCCGTGCGCGCCGCGCGCATCGTGGCGCGCGCGCTCAAGGGCGAGATCCGTCCGGTGATGGCCTGGGGCAACCGGCCCATGCTGCCGCACGTGCTGCGCCAGGGCACCCATGTCGAGCCCAACCGGTCGCTGCAGGCGCGCTGCATCGAGCTGGAGACCCAGGGCCAGGCGCTGGCCGCGTCGGTGTTCGTGGGCTTTCCCCACGCCGACATCCGCGAGGCCGGCCTGAGCGCCGTGGTCTGTACCGACGCCAGCCCCGCGCAGGCCGAGCAGCTGCGCGACGAACTGCTGGACCGCGCCTGGGCGACGCGCGCCGACTGGGTCTACCGCTCCGACGCGCTGCAACCCTCGGTCGCCCGCGCCGCCGGCATCGAACAGGGCCCCGTCGTGCTGCTGGACCATTGCGACAACGCGGCCTCGGGCGGCTCGATGGACAACACCACGGTGCTGGCCGAGATCCTGCGCCAGGGACTGGACAACGTGGCCTTCTACGCCATCTATGATCCCGACGCCGCGCAACAGGCCGCCCGGGCCGGCGTGGGCCAGACGGTCACGCTCTCGCTGGGCGGCAAGATCCAGGCCCCCGCGCTGCGCCAGCCCAGCCTGCCGCTGGAGGTCACGGGCCGCGTCAAGCTGGTGTTCGACGGCCTGTACCGCAGCCGCGGCCCGATGGGGCGCGGCACGCTCAACGACACCGGGCTGACCGTGGTGATCGACACGGGCCGCGTCGAGATCGTCGTCATCTCCGGCCACCAGGAGCCCTACGACGTCAACTGCCTGCTGTCGGCCGGCATCGATCCGACGCAGAAGCGCTACCTGGCGCTCAAGAGCCGGATGCACTGGCGCGCGGGCTACGCCGACATGGCGACGGCCATCATCGAATGCGCCGGCAACGGCGTCACCACATCGGATTACAGCCAGATCGAGTTCAAGCGCGTGCGCCGGCCGATCTATCCGCTGGATCCGATGTAGGGCCGGCGGGCCAGAGCCTCACCCCTCCCTGGCCCGCAGTCCCTGTTCCAGGCGCTCCCCGAGCAGGTCCATGAACTCCCGCGCCAATCCCGGCAGCGTGCGCCCCTGCAGCGTCTGCGCCTGCACGCTGCGCTGGCGCATTTCCGGATTGCTGAATGGCACGGCGGCCAGACGCAGCGCGTCGAGCTGGCCGCCGACGGTCAGGTAGCCGGACAGGGCCACGATATCGCTGCCGGCCAGCATGGGCAGGAAGGCGGCGGAATGATTGGACACGTAGGCCGGCTCGATGTGCAGCCCGGCATTGGCGCAGGCCGCGTCGAACAGCTGCCGCACCGTGGTGCCCTGGTCGCCCAGCGACAGCGGCAGCCGGGCTAGGTCGCGCACGCTGACGCTGCGACGGCCGGCCAGCGCGTGCCGGCGGCACATCACCGCATAGACCGGCGCGCGGCACAGCACCTCGGTGGACAGGCGGTCGTCATGGACCGTGGTGTAACGCAGTCCGATTTGCGAGAGGCCTTCCAGCAGCAGGCGGCCGACCTCCTCGGGCCGCTCGACCCGCAGGTGAAAGCGCGCCTGCGGGCGCAGGCGCTTGAACTCGGCCATGCACTGCGGCAGGAAGCGATGGGCGAAGCCCTCGGTGCAGGCCAGCCGCACGGTCACGTCGCCCTGCTCGCCGCGATGGCGGATCTCGGTGGCGACGCGCTCGGCCTCCAGCGCGGCGGCGCTGGCGTAGGCGGCCAGCTGGCGTCCGGCGTCGCTGAGCGCCATGCCGCGCGCCTGACGCTCGAACAGCGCGATGCCCAGCTCGTCCTCCAGCTTGGCGATCTGCCGGCTGACCGCCGAGGCCGCCACGTGCTGCGCGCCGGCGGCGGCGGCGATCGAGCCGCTGCGCGCGACTTCCAGGAAATACCTCAGGCCCAATGAAATCACGGCGGACTCCCAAGCATTGCCAAAATGGCATGTTTGAAATGCGAATTATCTAATTGTGGCACGCGAAGAAGCGTAATAACTTTGTGCCTCGAATCCGCAACGAGGACCATCGTGAATCGCCAGCAAGCCCTCATGCAGGCCGTCGCAGAGTACGACGACGGCACCTTCCAGGCCGATCTGGCCCGCCGCGTGGCGTTCCGGACCGAGAGCGAGGAAGCCGGCCAGGCGGCCGCGCAGCACGCCTATCTGCGCGACGACATGGCGCCGCTGCTGGCTGGCCTGGGCTTTGCCTGTCGCATCCACGACAACCCGGCCGGCGCCGACCTGCCCATCCTGGTGGCGCGGCGCATCGAAGACCCGGCCCTGCCCACCGTGCTGCTGTATGGACACGGCGACGTGGTGCGCGGCAACGCGGCGCGCTGGGACGCCGGCCGCGATCCCTGGACGCTGCGCGTCGAGGGCGACCGCTGGTACGGGCGCGGCACCGCCGACAACAAGGGCCAGCACAGCATCAACCTGGCCGCGCTGCGCCAGGCCATCGCCGCGCGCGGCGGCAGGCTGGGCTTCAACGCCGTCTGGCTGATCGAGACCGGCGAGGAAGCCGGCTCGCCCGGCCTGGCCGCCTTCTGCGAGGCTCGGCGCGATGAGCTGGCGGCCGATGTCTTCCTGGCCAGCGACGGCCCGCGCCTGCACGCCGAGCGGCCCACGCTGTTCATGGGCTCGCGCGGCGCGGTGAATTTCGAGCTGTCGCTGCGCGCGCGCGAGCGCGGCTATCACTCGGGCAACTGGGGCGGGCTGCTGTCCAACCCCGCCATCGTGCTGGCCCACGCCATCGCCACGCTGGTGGACGCGCGCGGCCGCATCACGGTGCCCGGCCTGCGTCCGCCGCCCATCCCGCTGGCGGTGGCCGGGGCCCTGGCCGAGCTGGACGTGGGCGGCGGCGCGGACGATCCCGCCATAGACGCGCATTGGGGCGAGCCCGGCCTGTCGGCCTCGGAAAAGGTGTTCGGCTGGAACAGCCTGGACGTGCTGACCTTCGGCGCCGGCGATCCGGCCAAGCCGGTCAACGCCATCCCGCCCGAGGCCTCTGCGTGGTGCCAGCTGCGCTTCGTGGTCGGCACGGACTGGCGCGCGCTGGAAACCCATGTGCGCGAACACCTGCGCCAGGCCGGCTTCGGCCAGGTCCGCATCCGCCTGGGCGCGCAGGCCGGCGCCACCCGGCTGTCCCCGGACAACGCCTGGGTCCGCTGGGCCGCGGCCTCGATCGAGCGCAGCACCGGCAAGCGGCCCGCGCTGCTGCCCAACCTGGGCGGCTCGCTGCCCAACGACATCTTCGCCGACCTGCTGGGCCTGCCCACGATCTGGGTGCCCCACTCGTACCCGGCCTGCGCGCAGCACGCGCCCAACGAGCACCTGCTGGGCAGCGTCGCCCGCGAGGGCCTGGCCATCATGGCCGGCCTGTTCTGGGACCTGGGCGACCAGGGACCGGCCCTGCGCGACGCCGCCGCACCCCTTCGACCCTGACGCCGAGACCACGCCATGTCCATCAAGACCCGCGCCGCCGCAACCGCCCTGGCCCTGGCCGCCGCCGCTGGCGGCGCGACGGCGCACGCCGCCTATCCCGAACAGCCGATCAAGATCGTCGTGCCCTTCACGCCGGGCGGCGCGACCGACTCGGTGGCGCGCCTGCTGGCCAGCAAGCTGGCCGGCAAGCTGGGCCAGCCGGTCATCATCGAGAACCGCCCCGGCGCGTCCACCGTGATCGGCGCCGAGGCCGTGGCCCGCGCGCGACCCGACGGCTACACGCTGATGGTGTCGGGCAGCACCACCTATTCCGTGCTGCCCGCGCTCAAGACCGACCTGCCCTACGATCCGCTGCGCAGCTACGAACACATCGCCATCGTCTCGCTGGCGCCGCTGGTGCTGCTGGCGCGCAAGGACCTGCCCGCCAGCACGGCCGGCGAAGCGGCCGAGCTGGCCCGCAAGCAGAGCGGCAAGAGCGAACTGATGTACGGCACCTTCGGCCCGGGTTCCGCGCCCCACCTGGCCGGCGAGATGTACGCCGAGGCCGCCGGCGCCAGGATGACGCCGGTCCCGTACAAGGGCAGCGCGCCGCTGGTGACCGCGCTGATCGGCGGCGAGGTCGCGCTGGGCGTGGACACCGTGGCGTCCGCCGCGCCGCACGCCAAGGCCGGCAAGGTGCGCGCGCTGGCCGTCACCGGCGCGCATCGGTCGCCGCAGCTGCCGGACGTGCCGACCTTCGCCGAGGCCGGCCTGCCCGGCGTGTCCATGGTCGGATGGTACGGCCTGGTGGCGCCGGCCAAGACGCCCGCGCCGGTGCTGGATACGCTGGGCCGCGCGGTCGAGGAAGTCATGCGCGACCCGCAGGTGCGCAAGTCCATCGAGGACATGGCGATGGAGCCGGTGTTCATGCCTGGCCCTGCCTTCCGCGATCAGATTTCCAGCGAACTCGCCACCTTCGGCGCCGTCGGCAAGCGCGCCGGCATCACGCTGGACTGAGACAGGCCGCCATTTGCCCTGCCGCCTTCTGGCGGACCTCAAGCGGTGGAGAACGCCGCCAGCGCCTCCAGCACGGCGGCCGCCGCCGCGCCCGGCTCGGGCGCGGCGCGATAGGCCAGCGCCATCGGCCGCCTGAGCGGCGGCGACAGCGCGCGCCATTGCACGTCCGCGTGCCCCGCGTCCTCCACTTCGGCCAGCGGCAGGATGGCCGCGCTCTGGCTGGCGGCCGCCAGGCCCTTCAACGCGCCCGGGTAGCTCAGGGCCAGGAATGGCCTCGGATTGAAACCGGCCTGGCCAAACCAGGACGCGATCAGGCCGTGCATCTGCGTGCCCGGCGCGAAGCAGGCCCAGCGCCGCGTCGACAGCCATTCGGGCGTGACCGCCTCGGGCGCTTCCCATGAGGCGGGCAACAGCGCGACCATTTCGTCGTCGCGCCAGGGCGTCACGGCCACCCGGGCCGTGGCGGGCTGCGGACTGGCGACGATGGCCACGTCCAGCGTGCCGCCCTGCAGCCGCAACATCGCCTCGGCCGAACCCGCCGCTTCCAGTTTCACGTCCACGCCGGGCGCGCGCCGCCCCAAGGCCTCCAGCACGAGCGGCAGCAGGCGGATGCCGACGCCGGCCGACACGCCCACCTTCACCACGCCCACGCTGCCGGCGGCGCGGCGGCGCACGATGTCCACGAGATCATCGCTGGCGGCCAGCAGCTTGCGTCCTTCCTCGACCAGCGCCTGGCCCGCCGCCGTCAGTCCGGCCTGGCGCCGGCCGCGCAGCACCAGCGGAACCTGCATGCGCGCCTCCAGTTCCTTGATGTGCAGGCTGATCGTGGGCGGCGCCAGATGCAGCGCCTGCGACGCCGCCGCGAAGGTGCCCAGGTCGGCGATCGCGATCAGGGTCTGGATCTGATCCAGGTTCAGGTTACGCATCAGCTTTCCTGACGATTGAGGTCAGTTCATTCAACTTTACGGATGGCAGTGTATCTCCGAGCATGCTGCTCCATGAATCACGACACATCCACACCGCCCTCCCACGCCGCCACCGCCCGCCCCACCATCGAACCGCCGTCGGACGCAACCCGGCCGCGTCCCGCCATGCCCTGGCTCCACCGCCTGGGCGCGGCCTTGATGCGCCGGCTGCGACGCGCTGAAAAACGCATCACCGACAACTTCAGGGTGCCGCCGAACGGCGCTTGAGGGGACGCATTGCGTCTTTTCCCGCCCGGCCGGCGGGGTTTGCGCCCGATCAAGCGCCGGCCAAATCCGGCGCGGCTGCGCCGCAATCAACACCATATGTGGTGATAGAGTTTTCGCACTCCACTACATATGGTGCCACCCATGCAGATTGAACACATCCTCAAGCGTGACGGCCGGGTCGTCGGATTCGACGCCGGCAAGATCGCCCAGGCCATCGCGGCGGCGGGCCGGAGCACCGGAGAGCTGGAGCCGCATGCCGCCCGGGCGCTGGCCGCCACGGTGGCCGAGGCCCTGACGCGCGACGGCAATGTCTGCCCCGGCGTGGAGACCATCCAGAACCATGTCGAGGAAGCGCTGGTGCGCGCCGGCCACTGGCGCACGGCGCGCGCCTACATCGTGCACCGCGAGCAGCACGCGCGGCTGCGCTCGCTGCGCCACACGCTGGTGGACGTGGAAAGCGCGATGGAGGAATACCTGGAGCAGCGCGACTGGCGCGTCAACGCCAACGCCAACCAGGGCTACAGCCTGGGCGGCCTGATCCTGAACGTGGCCGGCAAGGTCACGGCCAACTACTGGCTGTCCAATGTCTTCACGCCCGAGGCGGGCCAGGCCCACCGCGACGGCGACATCCACATCCACGACCTGGACATGCTCAGCGGCTATTGCGCCGGCTGGTCGCTGCGCCAGCTGCTGACCGAGGGCTTCAACGGCATCCCCGGCAAGGTCGAGGCCACGCCGCCGCGCCACATGTCGGCCGCCATCGGCCAGATCGTCAACTTCCTCGGCACGCTGCAGAACGAATGGGCCGGCGCGCAGGCCTTCAGCTCCTTCGACACCTACATGGCGCCCTTCATCCGCCGCGACGCGATGACCTACGCCGACGTCAAGCAGGCGATGCAGGAGCTGATCTACAACCTGAACGTGCCCAGCCGCTGGGGCACGCAGACGCCCTTCACCAACTTGACCTTCGACTGGGCCTGCCCGGCCGACCTGCGCGAGCAGATCCCCTACATCGGCGGCGAGGAAATGCCCTTCGCCTACGGCGACCTGCAGGCCGAGATGGATATGATCAACCGCGCCTACATCGAGGTGATGATGGCCGGCGACGCCAAGGGACGCGCCTTCACCTTTCCCATCCCGACCTACAACATCACGCCCGATTTCGACTGGGACCATCCCAACACCACGCGCCTGTTCGAGATGACGGCGCGCTACGGCCTGCCCTATTTCCAGAACTTCCTGAACTCGGACCTGGAGCCGCACATGGTGCGCTCCATGTGCTGCCGCCTGCAGCTGGACCTGCGCGAGCTGCTCAAGCGCGGCAACGGTCTGTTCGGCTCGGCCGAACAGACCGGCTCGGTCGGCGTGGTGACGGTGAACTGCGCGCGCCTGGGCCATCTGCACCGGGGCGACGAGGCCGGCCTGATGGCGCGGCTGGACCGCCTGCTGGAACTGGGCCGCGACGTGCTGGAGACCAAGCGCAAGGTGGTGCAGCGCTACATCGACCAGGGCCTGTATCCCTATACCCGGCGCTACCTGGGCACGCTGCGCAACCACTTCAGCACGCTGGGCGTGAACGGCATCAACGAGATGGTCCGCAACTTCAGCGGCGACGCCGACGACCTGACCACGCCCGCCGGCCACGCGCTGGCGCTGCGCCTGCTGGACCGGGTGCGCGCGCGCATGACCGAATTCCAGGAACAGACCGGCCACCTCTACAACCTGGAAGCCACGCCGGCCGAGGGCACCACCTACCGCTTCGCCCGCGAGGACCGCAAGCGCTATCCCGGTATCCTGCAGGCCGGCACCGAGGCCCAGCCCTACTACACCAACTCCAGCCAGCTGCCGGTGGGCCATACCGACGACCCGTTCCAGGCGCTGGCGCAACAGGAGGCGCTGCAGGGCAAGTACACCGGCGGCACCGTGCTGCACCTGTACATGAACGAAGCCGTGTCCTCGGCCGAAGCCTGCAAGACGCTGGTGCGGCGCGCGCTGGCGAATTTCCGGCTGCCCTACATCACGGTCACGCCGACCTTCTCGATCTGCCCCACGCACGGCTACCTGGCCGGGCGCCACGAGTTCTGCCCCAAGTGCGACGCCGAACTGCTGGCCCGGCAATCGGCCTGCCGCGTCCCGGCCTAGCGCAATGCTCACCCGCGCCGGGCAGCCCGCCCGACGTCCCACCCAGAAGGAAACCCCACCATGCAAACCCTGATGACCGAACCATCCACGCCCCAGGCCGCCACCGCGCCGGTCCTGGACGACAGCCAGCGCGTGCGCTGCGAAGTCTGGACCCGCGTCATGGGCTATCACCGCCCCGTCTCTTCGTTCAACACCGGCAAACAAGGCGAGTTCAATGAGCGCCGCTTCTTCGTCGAACCCCGCGCCTGAGGCGGCGGCCGGCCCCCGGGCCGGTTCGCGCCTGCACACCGCGCGCGCCCACGCCACGCCGCCCCTGCCGGCCGCGCAGGCGCTGCCGCGCCACTCGCCCGCCGTCGGCGGGCTGACCCCTTTCTCCACCGTGGACTGGCCTGGCACGCTGGCCGCCGTGGTCTTCATCGCCGGCTGCCCCTGGCGCTGCCACTACTGCCACAACCCGGAACTGCAGACCCGCGCCGCGCGCTACGACTGGCGCGAGGTGCGCGCCTTCCTGGCCACCCGCCAGGGCCTGCTGGACGCGGTGGTGTTCTCCGGCGGCGAACCCCTGAGCGAACCGCGCCTGCCAGCCATGATCCGCGACGCGCGACGCATGGGCTTTCGCATCGGCCTGCATACGGCCGGCATCTATCCGCTGCGGCTGGCCGACGCGCTGCGCCACCTGGACTGGGTTGGCCTGGACATCAAGGCCGACGCCCAGGGCTATGACGACATCACCGGCCGGCGCGAATCGCAGCGGCCGGCGCAAGCCTGCCTGACCTTGCTGCTGGCGTCCGGCGTGGATTTCGAATGCCGCATCACCTGGCATCCGGATTGGCTCGACGAGACCCGTCTGTAAGACTTCTAACTATTTGCGACTGTTCACAATCCCATGCAAATAGGGCAAATTAAGTGCGAATATGACCCTTGCCGCACTTTATGACCGTCCAAATCGAAGACTTCAGGTTCAACGACAAGCCATGGTGCATCACCTGGCTCGGACGCCTTATCTATCCCCCTTCTTCGCGTACTGAGCCGCGCATCACCGTTCACCTTACCGAGCTCCTTCCAGACTTTGGAGATCCGCTCTCCACCAAGTCTCAGCCCGAGCCGCCGAAGTATAGGACGGTAGCGGTCAAGGTCGGTTTCATCGCCCTTCTCAAGATTGGGTCAGTCTGGCTTGATGGCGTACGAGTGCCGGTGCAGTCGAGAGATATCGAATGCACACTAGCGTACGAGAAATGTCAGCTCGTCCGCTTCGACAGCAAGGTGCAGATAGGTGGCGCTTGGGAGCCGATATTTGCTCCGAATAGGTACCGGGTTGGCCGCGACGCGCTAACTGAGATCAACAGCTCGTGGGTTGTGCTTCTCTACGATCCGACGCCGGACATTCGCCTCCTTGTAATACCTGCAACCACCTTATTCCAGCGAGCGCTCGCCACATCCCCAAAAGCTGTCCGTCGTCTCGTCTACGGGCAGTTTGACAAGATCGTCGATCCATCATCCGCCCCCCTCCCCGACGATCCACAAACGTTCTATCTGGTTCTGTTCAAGGACTTCCGTAATACGGAAGGCCCTGCGCTCGCCAACCTCATCGCGGACCCTGTTGCGTCCCAGGAGTACGCCCGGTTCCGCAAGGCTCTCACCATTGAGAGCGTGAATCATCAGGACCATGGGCAACCACCGGCCCACATCAAACTCAACCTGCCCTTTAAGAACCCAGTTCTGTTCAAGGCTAACGGAAAATTCATGCCGTTCAAAGTGCTGGAAGGCACGAAAGAGATCACGAATTGGGGCTTCCTAGCAACAGAGATAACAGACCTACAAGTCCGCTTTTGCTTTGACCGGCTTGTCATTGAGCGAAAGAACAACAGCCAACAAGGTCTGAACGCTGGCGACTCCGACCTTCCACCCGCGTGGGGCGGCCTTATTCGCAACCCTGTCGAGCTAGATACGCCTGTTGTCACCTCTGCAGAGGATCCCACAGATCATTTGGAAGCTGCCTGTATCGAAGCGTCCGGAAACATTGACGACCCTCTCGTTGAGATAGTTGAAGACCAGAAGCTAATACAGCAGTATCGATCCCGAGCGCGACAACCTCACGACACCGGAGAATCTGACGGGAGCGCCTCGACTGGTGATCTATCAGGAAACGGCTCGACAGCCGAGTTGAATGTAGAGGCTACCGCGACGCCCAAGATACCGGTCACACTTGACGACTTCTTCGAGGCGCTGGCATTGCTAGTCAAGGCGGGTTATCCATTCAAAACTATTCCCATTTCGTCTTCCTTCCGCCAGCGGCCTGACACTGGCATCGTCAACTTCTTGCCTTGGCACATCAACAAGGTACGTAGTTGGCATCTAACGTCGGACCATGCAGGCGCCCCTCCTCGCGGCTATGTCGTTGCTGAACTGCTTCAAGGAAGCGTGTGGTGTTATCTCATAGAGATTCAACGCAAAGGCGCCGAGGCACTAGCGCTCCTGCACGTCCGACACCACAACGGCCAACGAATCGAGAAGCGCGAACTTGAACAGTTCATGCTCGAAGTTGCGCGTAAGAACGGTTGGGGAGCCAAGGACTACTTCAAGAAGTGGGTCTGCATTCCAATCAAACACCGCCCTAAAAAGGGAACGCAGGCATTCACGCAAGACATCATCAAACAGCTCTAGTGGGAGTCACAATGCTCGACCTTTGTTTCACTACGGACGATGAGCAACTCATCCAGTTGGCAATCGAGTACTGGCAACTGAGCGACAACGGCGATTGGGCTCACGGCTCGACGGCAAGCATAGCAAGGCGGCATGGCTACCCCCAAGCGAAGCTTACAAAGGTCGTGCATGAATCGTGTATCGCTTTCACGACCGTACGATGCAACTGCGGCCGCCGGTTCCCAGCGCCGTCGCGTACCGCCTTTCGGGCCCTGCAGAGCAGCCCCCTGGGCAGGAGAAGAATAGGCCCGCAGGGGCAATGCGATATATGCGTGGACGAGCACCTCAAAGAACAACAACGTCTTCAGGAAGAAAAGCGCTCAAACGAAGAAAAGGCCATTCAACAACAGGTTCAAGCATGGTCGGAAGAGCTGACGCCCAAAAGCTACGCAACGGCGCCATTTCAAGACGCATTTCTTTTATATGGCCTTCTTTCTGCATCGGGCGATCTTTGGACACGGGGTAGCTTACAAGCCTGGTCCAGCCATGAGACTCCTCTGTTCGCACATCCCGAAGACTCAGCAGCCGTCTATCGCTGGCTGCACGAACGCGGATGGATTTCGCCTGACCAGGTAAGTCGTTGGGCTCTTCGCCTCGACGCTGATGGAACTGTGGACTACGACCCACGGCACATCAGCTGGGCGTTGGCGCCGGATAGCGACGGTCTACCCTTCATCCAAGTCCTGTTGTCTCTTGAATGCACGCTGGAACAAGCAATGCTCAACGACTGGCGCGAGGTCTGGTACACAGTCTGTCTCTCTGAACTTCGAAAGCTTCTTGAGAAAGAACTGGGCCGATTTGGTTTCTCATGTGAGCGCTGGAGCCCATTGATAGCGCAAAATCTCCGACAACTTCTGGATGAGTGCTCCTTGGCCGAGACCATGAGAATCGTCTATGACTCGGTCGGTCAGCTCGTCAAGGCGCGCGAAGACAAGCACAAAAACTACCACCGGCAACATCTTGAGAACATGCTGCCTGGATCCTTCAAGCGACGTCTGGACTACATTCGGAACAACAACTGGACACTATATCGCTGGCATCGCTATAGCACGAAGGACGAGGCGATCTTTACTAGCCTTCTCTTTGACAGGGTGCTGAAAGGCGGCAACCACCTCTACGACTCGCTGACAGGTGCTGCGTTTGCACTTGAAGACCATCCAGCATAAAAATGTCATCGTCAGGATTGCGACGATCAAGATATTTTCAGCCGTTAACTATGCTGGTTTCCAGTGAAATGACAATCTTGAGTATTTGCACGAATGCTGGCACTCAATCGCGTCGAAAGGCGGCCGCCTAGTGGCATTCCAACCTTGCCATCCAATGGCATGAACGTGACCACTCGGACTCTCAAAAAATGGCCGCTTCTGATTACAGACCGGCCATTTGTATTTCGAGGGAGTAACTACCTAGCTACGTTGGCCTCCGACCCAAAGCGGTAATTGCCCGCTCGAAAAAGCGGACGTTCAACGTTTGAATTGAGCGGCCTCGCGCGGCTTTTCGCGCGAGGCCGCTCGAATGATGGGTTAGGCATCGTAGTGGCGAGGCCGCAGATCATGTCTTCATAAGATATTGAATCGTGATTGGCCCTCCACAGTCGAGCTCATCACGGATAAGTACACGTTCCCAACCAGTTGGTGTGAATATTCCTTTCGCCGACAAGTGCTGTAGGTGGTAACGGACAGCTTCGTCACTCTCGGGGACGAGCCGAGCGTCCACCGGGATTGCCATCATTGGATACAGCAACGTGACATAGGAAACGTGGGGCTCATCCGGCAACATGGCAGGCAAGCTGCCACAAACGATCCCACAAACGCGACTGTCGTCACTGATCACAAGGCCACCGCTCATCCCATGCTCGAACTTCGCATCGACCTCAAAGCACGGAAAGCTGTACATGCCCTTATCTCTGCCGCCCCAATAGTGCTGCCGGACGACTCCGGTGGATACTGACCGATCAAAGTTCAACTCCACGTGCTCAAATTTCCCCTCGGAGTTGACGCGAGAGCCATCGAAGCGAACATTGTGAAGACCAAATGCTCGCACAGTTGCACCGACAGGCGGGGGATCAAACGTCACAGGAACTGCCTTCCAGTCCTTGTAACGACCGGCGTTTTCATCAAGCGCCCTCAACCAGATTATCGCTATGTCGGAATGCGCAGACAGGGCTATTGAATCGATTGTCCAGACCACGTAGCTATGTTCATCACCTTCCCATTTGACCTGCGCCACCCAATATTCGTACTTGGCTTCACGTCCGGCTGCAATCTCAGGGTCTTGCTTCAATAGTTGTTCGATAACGTGCTTCGCTGTTATCGCCATGTGTGGCCACGCTATGAAGCATGAGCCGTAACAATGCAGGTCTTCATCAGGGCCGATCCCAATAAGAATTGGCATCAGCTCATAAATGAGCCTGTCATCAGGATTGACAGGGCGAAAGTCGGACATTGCTAACTGGGCTCCTATGGCGCGGCGAGTGCGACGGACTTGTACAACATTTCGATGTCCAACTTTGTTTTAGGGAGACAATTTTGTGCCATAACTCTGGTATCTGTCTCCCTAACCTCGGACTGTCATATAGTCGGAAACAGTCGCAGTTATGGGATTTCGGAAGCATAGACTTGGAGATCATGGCTGCTAAAAAGTCGTGAAAGGCAGCAAATAAATACGATAGCATAACGCCGCCGCCCTTGAATGCCTGCTATAGGGAAAACTGTCAATGGCTGCTCGTGGCCGGGGCAGACGAAGCCATACCTCTGATAGCTTCGGAGGAATAAGGTGTCAGCCTAGTACGCCACTAAGTGGCAACTTTGCGATGCTACTGGGTGGTAGTTTTGATAAGAATGCTCAAATCTCAAGCTGGGGAGAAAAACGCCAAAGATTGGGCGCAAAACTGCTCCCTAAATCAAACTTAGTCCCCATTAGATACGCTATGCCGCCCATCTATCCCGATCTTGCTTGGTACTCGTCAGAAAGTGAGCGAAAGGGGCTTCTCGGCCGTTGCCCATACGCGAGCGTCCACCGTTGCCCTCGGTACTTTGATAGCGCGGCACTTCTTTCAGAGGTTGGAATCACAACCCGAATGCCAAAGGAGTTACATGACGCCACACTCGCTAAGTGGCGCGCGCATGAACTGGCTCCCGCGATAGCCGAAGCAGAAACATCGATCTCCGGCGGCAAGAACCCAAACTGCTATTCGAATTTCTGCCCCGAGGTTGCCTTCGATACGTTCAAACTATTTGGCAGCGCACTCATTCGGATAAGAGACGACATTGATCAGCAAATCGCCGAACAGGTTATCGCCAGAGACCCCGCGCCCGAGGGAAAAGACTGGCGCTGGTCATGGAGCCACGTCGAACCACTCCACTTTTCGGGCTGTCCTTTGTACGCCCAACTGCATCAGGAGAAGCCTGTGTCCAACATTACGTTTAATGGCCCAGTTACCGGAAACATCAACGTTGCGGGCCACTCAATCAACGCGCAGGCAATGTCACTTTCACTCGCCGAGCTTCTGACGAAGATTGAAGCTTCAAGTGTCGCGGCGCATGAGAAAGAGGCCGCTAAGTCAAAGCTGGCCGAGTTCCTTGCTCATCCAGTTGTGGCCGCGATAGTTGGCGGGCTGGCTGGCCGAATTGGGGGCTAACCACTCGGACAATCCGGCCTCGCGCATAAAGTGCACGAGGCCGTTTACCTCAAACATTAGGGCTCAATATGTACATCCTGGACACGTCGGCAATCCGTGGTATCTCTAGTGCCAACCTGAAATTGGCAGCCACGAAGTTCGACATTGCCGTTCCAACGGTGTCTGTTCTCGAGCTCGCTAGCCACCTGAACGACTCACCCAACGATGATGACTATTCGCGAGCCCGAGGAAATCTAGTCAAGTGCAAGATGGCACAGATACTGGACGATCCTTTTTGGCTCCTGTCACAACGGATACAGTCATCCGCTAACCCAACTCGAAAGGAAGACAGGGCTGTCTTGGGTCAGCTAATCGCGGCAGCAGAGCAATCCCAGACTCTGGCGGAGCTAGAAACCAAGATCCTTTCATACCCCGATGGAGCCATCGCATCATGTCGAGATATTGGGAAAGGAATTGGAAAGATTCTGAAGGAAGAAGAAGATTCTTTCGTCGCTCACATTAAGTCGCTTCCGGCTCTCGCGAAACTAGACCTATCCTTGAATGGGAAGCATTGCCTGAGTTCGGCGGAGTTTCTTGAACAATTGCTCGCGGCGACACTGTCGCTATCTGGAACATCTGATAAGGACGTTCAGATAAGAACCTTTCTCGCGACGGCGCCATATTTTGGCTATCTCATTCATCGCATGTATCAATACGCGAATCGGCTTCAGCCGGGAGCAGCGGAGCTATTGGTTGACCAAAACGACTGTGAAGACGCCTATACCTCCTTGTGTCTTGACTTACATGGCGAGGACATTCTTGTCACGAACGACCGAGGCACACTTGCGGCCTTGAGGAATACGTTTACGCTACTTAATGAGGTTATTCCGCTTTCAATAGACTCATATCGCGTAATGTCCAATGAAGAGTTTCTTCATGCCATTGAACCCTAACACTACGTTCGAAGGGACGCTCCACCTATCAGCGGCGCGCCCCTCAACTTCACGTTGGGCGACCGCTTTCCAAATGTCTGACCGACAACAAAGGGTCATAGGCTGCCGGAAAAACCGGTGGGAAGAAGTCGCTCGACCGAGTATCGGCGGAGAAGAAAGGCTTGTCAGGCAGCCGCCGGCCCAAAACGGCCTATCATCGTTTTTTTCAACCGAGATCTGTGCTTTTCATACGTGCGCAGCACTCGTCAAGCCTGCCGAGTTGCAGAACGGTCCCTTCTCATAGTGTTCTGTAGCGTTGGCCGGGAGGCCCTCGCCTGCCAGAAGTTTGCTCGCATCACGCTGTACAGCCAGTAGGGCGGAGCCTCATCATGACAAAACGTTGTGTATGGCCGGCGCGCATGTTCGCAAAGCCTCAGGAAATTCTCTGGCCAGTTCCGCAGCAGCCTGACCGCGTGACGCATCAGAAGTAGTCGACTTTCTATATCGCAGCGCTCGAAATTGCGGTTTGAGGGCGTCACGATCTTGAGGCGACGGATTCCATGCATAAGCGCACGAAGCCCATCAAAGTACAGATGCGAGTAAAGGCTCGAATTTTCTCCGATGCATGTGTATTCGCGATCAATGACTTGCTCAATCGATCGCTGCATGGCGACATCACGGCCATCGGCACTTACAGGTGAGCCAAGAATGGATTTTCTGCAGAAGCCACACGTCCGCATATCTCCTCTTGCAGGAAAGCTGTGGCGCGTCGTCATGTCGGCCCGGTGAGGAGCAAGCGGGTTGCCGCACGTCCCGCAGCGCTCCTGGAGAAGCACGCGGTGCTTGGTGCATACCACAAGCAACGCCAAGCGCCAGCTCCGGCGCAAGTACGGCTCTTTGTCTTCGTCTAGACATACTGGGCAGAATTGCTGCCCGAAGGCCCGGTGTGTCCGATGATAGACGCTCAACGGCATGACGAACCTGGTTACACCATGCTCTTGAAACGCTTCAAACACGATGGACTCGTAGGCTCTTAGTGTCATCCGCTTGATCTGTCCCAGACTAGTACCAGTGCGCTGCGAAAGCCCTTCTAGCAGCCAATCCGGCGCATAGTGATCGACATCCCGATTCCATATCTGCCGTTCTCTACCGAAGTAAGAGGCGTAGAAGTTATGAACTTTGTATCCGTTTCCTCGTGCAAGGCGAATCATCCAGGACGACAACAGTTCATCCGGGAGAGGGTGCGGATGGATAGGCCATATCGTGGGTGCCACGATTCACCTATAGAGTTGCGGCGACTTGCTTTCGCTGAGTTGGAGGCACGTATCCGCAGTTCTCTAGCATCGACACGGTGATTCGCTCTTCACCAACCTTGATCGCGTGAATAGCCGCCATGTTGAGCAAGGTGGACATTTCTCCAATCGTTCCGGAAGACATGTCTAGGATGCGATCAGCCAAAGGTGGCGTCGATAAATGCGATGACTCGCGCAGTGGCAGAACTCGCTCAAAGCTCGACATCAGTCGCGCGAACTCCGCGTTGCGCGTCCACTTAGGTAGAACCTCTGGAGTGAATCGGTTTGCCAGCTGTGGATCAGTCTGAATTGCACGCACGGCTTCCGCAGTACCGATACCAACGATAGGAACCCGCAGCTCGTTGCCGATGTACTTCAGCACGTTGAGGCAGTTGCGTTGCTTCACATAGGCGCCGGCCATCAAGTGGTGGATCTCGTCGATCATCACCAAGCCGAGGCTCACGCGCCTCAGAATTGCTACGACACGATCACGCTTCGCATCCGTCGACTCGCTCCGCGGGTTATCTTCAAAGAGGCGGGTGAGGATGGCGTTGTAGATTCCCCGCTCGTCTGGTCCAGGCGGCGCCTGGATGTAGAGAACAGGAATTTTCACTGCCTCACCGGTGAGGTTTTCGCTTGCCGGATGCTTCTCCCGAAATTTCTCCACCAACATGGTCTTACCGTTGTTCGTCTCGCCGACAATCAGCATGTTCGGCATGCGAGGCTGGACGGGATGAGCGAGCAGATCCTCCAGCTTTCCAAGAAGCTCCTTCGCGCGGGTGTAACCGATCCACCGCGGCTTCTTGATGTGTTGAATTCTCTCCTGATCGGATAGTTCGAGCTTGGAGATGGCGGTATCTGAGAGGTGCGGATAATTCATTGCGCCTCCTCGATGTCATCGAAGGGTTGAACATCACCATCCCAGCTCGGCGCCGGCGTTTCAACTGATGAGTCTGCCCGAGCGACTGGCACGGCATTCTGTCGCCAACCCACTCGCCGTTGAGAATTGCGTCGAACGCTTCGAGACTTCTCTGCTGCCGCGCGCTCAATGCGGGCCATTTCTGCGAGCCCTTGGAAGATGGTGTCTTCATCCGGCTGAAGCTCTGGCTGCGCAGCGATGCGCTTCAGGACTGCGTTCAGCTCCCACGCACTGATCTTCGGACGCGTGATGTTGCGATAGGGCGCTACGAAGTAGGTCTTCGTCTCCGGATCGAAGAAGTACACCTCGCTGATATCGCGAGGATCGCGCACGAAGACAAACTTCCGCTTCAGCTTCGCGTTCTTGGGGTCGCGTGCGTGGATCCACGGTCGCAGCACGTCTGCGTAGTAGTGGATGTTGTCGATGACGACACCGTACTCCTGAATCGTTCTCTCGACATAGGGCATGAAATCCAGTCGAAGCTTGCGCTCATCACGGACGGGTTCAGGGAGCCCGATTCCGAGAGTCGTGCTTGTCCCGAGGAGGAACTGCTCGTAGTACTTGATGGGTGGAATGCGGCCAATGCCGCGATGTGGTCTCTGGTGATATACCTTCAGCGCGAAGATCGAGAACCAGTGTTCGAACTCGCGCAGCGTCATCACTGCTCGACCTTGGGAGTCATATTCGCCACGCTCTTGCACGTTGGAGAACGTGGTGCCGGGCAACGTCTGAACGCGGTGCATGAATGTGCGAAACAACCGCTCGACATGCCCGCCATAGTTCGGCAAACCTTTAGGACGGTTCTCCATCACGATGTTGTACTCGCGACATGCTCTTTCAAGCATGGTCCCGCGAAACTCTGACGCGTTGTCGGCATAGATCTTGGAGGGGATGCCATAGATAGGCCACGCCACATCGATGGATCGCTCCGACAGCCATTGCACCTTTGGCAAGATTGCATGTGCCAATGCCAATCCCGTCGAGAGCGCGCCAGGCGGATCGAGGGATGCACAGAAGCCTGCAAGCATGCGCGTGCAGCTATCCGTGACGATCGTTAGATAGCCCCTCCCAATCTCCTGCCGGTACTGCTCATCGACGAAGCACATGTCGATCGGAGAGTGATCAATCTGGTAGACGGCTAGTGGCACATCGGCGCCAGGGAACGACCCTCGCAACGGCTGGTACTTTTCTCTAGCCTCTTTGAAGCTGTGCCGCTTTGCGACGATCAATCGATCCTGAAGCCCATCGATCCTGCGACGGATCGTCGAGATATTCGGAGCGGCAAGCTGCTTCTCCCGGCATGAGAGCGCGATGCGCTCCCACAACTCGACAACAGAGGGGCGTTCTCGAGTCAGGTAGAACGCTTCAATCTCGGCCTGAATAACTACCTCCACCTCTGTGGTCAATCGAGACTTGCCGTTGTCGCTCCGCCCTCGGCGTACCAGTGCGGAAACTGTCTTGCTCTCCTGCCACTTGGCAATCCAGCGATATACGGTGGCACGGTCCTTTCCAAATTTGGCAGCGACCTCGTCGACCTCCTGGCGAGTGCGCTTTCGGTTTTGTCGCTCAACCAGGGGCCGTATGGCCTCAAAGCGGATCCAAGCCTCGTTCCAGTCTTCGTCCGGAATGGTCATGAGGCCTTGCTTGCCGTTTCCCGCCGGGCGCTTCACCTGAAGCTCAGTAGCGGGGACAAGCTCCATGTGGCCACTTTCCGGATCCTTAATAAGGACGCGCTCAATCGAAGGAATATCAAGAAGTATCCAGTCGCGATCGCGCCAAGAGACCGGACAGCCAGGAATGAGTTGGCTCATGCGTAGCCTCCAAGAACCCAAATAGGTGATTGCATCGTGAGCGGCTGCACGAGGTCAAAGCCGATCCGACGTTCAGCGAGCAATTTCCAGATCGTCGGAAGAATCTCTGCCTGACGCCAACGGTCAGGAGAAATGAACTCGGCGAGCCCGCTTGGAGTGGTCTCGACGAGTTCATCAATAGCGGATCTCACTGCCTCTTCTGCGCCGGAGTCAAAGGCACGATTGCGATAGGGCAGAAGAAAACGGGCGTTATCGAGATAGGGGGTTCGTATCTCGCGCTCGGTGTAGATCTCAAAGAGCCAGCCGCGCTCTTCGGCATATTGTTTTGCTGCGTTGATACGTTCCCGCCAGGCGCGCCATTTGCCATGGAACGCCTCGCGATACTTGATCTCCACCAGCACCGGCTGGCTATCCCGGCGAAGATCCGTTCTCCACTCGATCAGGCCGTCTGGCGTGTACCGACACCAATTCCCGTCTTGATCCTGGAACTTCACAAC
Organism: Achromobacter sp. 413638; assembly: GCF_043119405.1. Taxonomy (NCBI): domain Bacteria; kingdom Pseudomonadati; phylum Pseudomonadota; class Betaproteobacteria; order Burkholderiales; family Alcaligenaceae; genus Achromobacter; species Achromobacter sp. 413638. The sequence continues at coordinate 2,622 of NZ_JBICCO010000105.1, read as the reverse complement.
TACCGGCTGTGGGGTGTAGATGTCTACGGAGAAGTCGAACTGGAGCAAGAGCATGAAGTCTCTCTCCAGCGACGACTCGTAACGATTGCCGTTTGGCATCGTTCCGGTGACACTACGGCTTTGGACGCCGATCTGGCGAACTGGGCCGGAGACTAGGGAAGAGACTTTGTTCGCATTCAATGTGCTCATTTATATCACCTATTCGCAATTAATTTGCTTGTTTACACCGTCTGCTGGCGCTGGCGCGCGAACTGGCGCGACGCGGCGTGCGCCGCTTCGCGGTGCAGAACGCGCGCAGCAGCCCGACGGCGGCGGCGGCCTCGCGCCTGGGCCCCGGCGCGCAGGAAATGCTGCGCGGCTGGTTCGACGAATTCGCGTGCCGCTAGTGTGCCGCCCCGCTTGACGCCTGAAGCGGCTTCATGCGCGGATTTGATTTCGCGCAACACGCCCGCGATCGCGATCGCCTAGCCTCCAAACACTGTTCCAATGAAAGGCTCTCTCAACATGACGTGGTTCAAATCCCTCTCCCTAGCCGGCCGCGAGCTGCTGCCCATCGTCCAGGGAGGCATGGGCGTCGGCGTGTCGGCGCACCGGCTCGCCGGCGCGGTGGCCAGCCAGAACGCGGTGGGCACCATCGCCAGCGTGGATTTGCGTCACCACCACCCCGACCTGGTAGAAAAAACCGAGCATTGCCGCGACCGCGAGCTGATCACCCAGGCCAACCTGGAGGCGCTGGACCGCGAGGTGCGCGCCGCGCTGGACCTGTCGCAGGGCCGCGGCCTGGTCGCGGTGAACGTGATGAAGGCCGTGCGCGACCATCCCGCGCTGGTGCGCCAGGCCTGCGAAAGCGGCGCGCACGCCATCGTCATGGGCGCCGGCCTGCCGATGGACCTGCCCGAGATGACGGCGGACCATCCCAAGGTCTCGCTCATCCCCATCCTGTCCGAGGCGCGGGGCGTGGCCGTGGTGCTGAAGAAATGGCTGAAGAAAGGCCGCATGGCCGACGCCGTGGTGATCGAGCATCCCGGCCATGCCGGCGGCCACCTGGGCGCGGCCAAGCTGGAGGATGTGCACGACGAGCGCTTCGACTTCAAGCGCGTGCTGGCCGAATGCCACAAGCTGTTCCAGGAGCTGCAACTGGGCCGCGACGCGCCGCGCCTGATCGTGGCCGGCGGCGTGGGCAGCCATGAGCAGGTGCGCCACTGGCTGGGCCACGGCGCCGACGCGGTGCAGGTCGGCACGGCCTTCGCCGTCACCCAGGAGGGCGACGCGCACGAGAACTTCAAGCGCGTGCTGATCGAGGCCGATCCGGACAAGCTGGCCGAGTTCACCAGCGTGGCCGGCCTGCCGGCGCGCGCCGTGGCCACGCCCTGGCTGACGCGCTACCTGAAGCAGGAAAAGACGCTGCAGGCCAACGCGCGCTGCGACGAGCGACGCTGCAGCCAGCGCATGGATTGCCTGACCCAGTGCGGCATGCGCGACGGCATCTCGCGCTTCGGTCAGTTCTGCATCGACCTGAAGCTGGCGGCGGCCATGCGCGGCGAAGTCGGCCGAGGGCTGTTCTTCCGGGGCGCGTCCAAGCTGCCCTTCGGCAACGCCATGCGCTCGGTGCGCGAACTGATGGATTACCTGCTGCACGGGAACCTGCCGGCCACGGCGGCCTGATCCTTCATTCCCTTCGCCCGCCGCCGGGGGGGACATTCCGGCGACGCGCGGGCTTTCCAAAATTATTGAACGACGTACAATATTATTCGTCGTTCAATAATTTATGGATCGCCATGTCCCCCTCCGAACCGGATGCCGCGCCCGGCCTGCGCGAACGCAAGCGCCTGCAGACCCTGGACCTGCTGACCCGCAGCGCCTACACGCTGTTCGAGACCCACGGCTACGACAGCGTGACGATGGAGCAGATCGCGGCGCAGGCCGGCGTCTCCAAGGGCACGCTGTACAACCACTTTCCCGTGAAGGAAGCGCTGCTGGCGCATTACTTCCATCAAGAGCTGGCCCGCTCGGCGCGCGACTTGCTGCCCCGCCTGATGAAGCTGCCCGGCTTCGTCCAGCGCCTGACCAAGACGCTGCACGCTTCCGCCCACTGGTCCGAGGCGCACCGCGCCTACATGGCGCCCTACCTGCACTATCGGCTGGCGACCGCGCAGCCCGCCGCCCAGGACGACGCCCGGTATCCGCGCAGCGGCATGCATACGCTGTTCGCCGCGCTGATCGAATCTGGCCAGGCCGCCGGCGAGCTGCGCACCGACCTGTCCGCAGCGCAGCTCGCCCAACACCTGCAATTGCTGTACCTGGGCGCGCTGACCCGCTGGCTGGCCGATCCCCGCGCCAGCCTGAAGCGCGAGTTCGACGCCGTCGTCAGCCTGTTCACGCAAGGCGCCGGGAGCCCCGCATGAGCGCGCTGACGCTGGATTGGGCCGCCGCCGCCGACGCCGGCCCCGCGCTGGCCGGCGGCAAGGGCTGGCAGCTGGCGATGATGGCGCGCATGGGCGTGCCGGTGCCCGACGGCTTCGTGCTGTCGGCCCAGGCCAGCCGCGAGCGCGCCGCCGACGGCGCCTTGTCGCCGTCGGCGCGGCAGGCCTTGCGCCACGCGCTGGAGGCGCGCGGCTGGCT